>CAMOKK010000075.1 GCA_946617545.1 uncultured Bacteroidales bacterium
GGCGTCGGAAAGGCCGCGGGTGACAAAATAAGCATAGGAAGGATAAATTTCCGCCTCTTCTAAACGGGACACCACGGAGGCATCCAATTCCGGACGCAAATAACTGCCTACCAGCATCTTGTACTGCGACATATCCGGCTGCACGCCCTTTTGTTGGAACTCCTGCGCCCCGCGTTCCAGCACCTGCAGGCCCAGATAGGCCGCACCCAGGGCACCGGACACGCAGATGAGGTCTTTGCTCTTGGCCGCCAGACGTCTTTTTTCCGTCAAAACGGACGTTTCGCCGGTGGCCGACACACTCACATACAAACCGTTGTTGGAGGGCTGCAAATCCAGATTAAGCGCCTCAAAACCATGCTCTTTGGCCGCCACGGTAATCCCCATCCACAAGTCTTTTATCTGGGGAAAGTCCAGCTTGGCCGATACCCCCAGCACCACATTCAGCAGTTTGGGGGCCGCCAAAGCTGCATATAACTCACCCGTAACACCAACGACGCATTTGTAACCGAGATGTTTCAAAGGAAAGTACACCAGATTGAAATCGATGCCCTCCAGGTACATCCGGGCCGCCGTAGTGATGCGGCCGCCTTTGGTGGAGGTATAAGAGAGCCCCGTGACGGGATTATACGCAGAGAGGCGATAGAGCTGGTCTATCGCCTCTACTTTTCCAAGGTCTGAGAAAGATTCTGCCATCTTGTAGAAGCGATTTAACTTCTACAAAGATACAAAATTATTCCATAAAGGAAGGCTTCGCGCTGCGGAGGAAATCGTTGGTGGAATTGTTGGTGTCGGCCAGGATGCCTTCCTGAGTGGTCTGGCGCCGTGCGCTGGTCCCGAAGCGGTCGGGGTCGGAGTCCACCTTGCCGCAGCCCGTGTAACCGGCATCGACGGTGGCGTTGAAGGCCAGGTCACCCATGAACTGCTCCACACCGCAGTTCACGCCGTCAATCACCCACTCGTTGGGAACCAGATAGTTGCCGGAACGGATGTCGCGGGTGCGGAAAAGCTCACCGGACAGATAGAAATCTTCCTTGCCCGTCCAGGCATGGTCGGCCATGAAGGTTTCGGCGTCCATTCCGTCGGGGACACGCACCAGGGCATAGCTTTCGTAGCCTCTCTGGTGCAGCATGAAATAGGAGAAGGAGCCCTGGAACCACAGGTTCAGGTTGGGGACGTCGGGATTGTCCACGTCGGGGAAGGACTCGCTGCCGCTGTAGTAGAACTCAAAGGCCGCCTTGGTGAGGTCGGCGCCGCCATCGGCACTGAAATCCTGGGCCTTGACGGCCAGAATAAGGGAAGCTCCGGGCAACACGGGCACATCGTCGCCGTCTCCGGGAATCTGGTAGGCGGTATTGATGCCGATTCCCTCGGCAGGAATCTCCTGAGGAATCCAATAGGAGCCCGTAGAAGAACGGTTGGACATGTAGGAGGAGGTGCAAATCAACAGGCCGTCCGCATACACCGTCTCGGCGGTATTGTTGGTGAGCATGATGTACTGGTCTCCGTCGGAGGCGGTAGCGTTCTTTCCGTCTTCCAGCAGAACGCCGGCAAAGTAGATTTCATCAATGAGCAGCTCGCCTTCCAGTACGCTTTCGGCCACCTGCTCGATATCTACGGCCGAGATGGTGAGGTCATCCATGGTGGCAATGACCACCTCGCCCTCGCGGGCCTCGCCGGTGGTGTTGGGTTCCAGGGTCACCGTCCAGCTGTCGGCCGCCTTGGTTTCCTCCACCTTAATCCAGGAGGCGTTGGAAACGGCCTTGGCCTCGTAATCGGCCGGCATCGGAATCTCGAAGCTGTGAGCCAGCCTGTTCAGGGTCACATACCCCACCTCCGGGGTGGAAGGAACTGCAGGACGGGACTGTACAAAGGTCACATGCTCTTCCTTGGCGGGCGTCTTGATAACAAACTCGCCGCTGCGGGAACTGGCCGATTTGTTCTGCTCCACCTGGACGGTAACGGAACCATAGCCCATTCCCTTGGCGATGGAGTAGGAAATGGTGTACCAGTCTCCCTCCGTGTACTCCACGGTAAACTGGCCCTGGGTGGTTACGGTAACGTTCTGAACGCCGGCTGCGGCATCAAAACTCATGTCGTTGCGGGAAACCGTCATGTCGGCTCCTTCCTTCTGGCAGGCAAGAGCCGCCAGCGAGACAAGGAAAATGAAAAGTGTTTTTTTCATCGTATGAATGATTTAAAAAATTAATCCGATACTGGCCGATACGCCGCCCATGCGGTGTCCGGTGGCATACAGGCGGCCTTCCGCCTGCAAAGAAACGTTCAAGGCCATGCCGGCGCTCAGTTCCCGTGTCAGGGAGCTCCCGAGGCGCAGGGTGCCCCAATGGTCGGCCCAGCGGCCATAAAGGGCCGAATAGATACCCAGAAGGGCCGGGTCTGTTTTTTCCGAAGGAAGGCTCAGCCGCCGGGCCAGCGTGAAATGACCGTCCAGGGCACCCTCCAAGAGGAAAACCCACTTTCCGGAATGCGAAAGGCGACAGGCCGAAACGCCGGCGTCGGCAGCCGTGAGGGAAAGGGCGCGGTAGGGGTTCAGATTGGCATTCTGAAGGGTTTCCGCCCCCAGCCGGGGCCGCAGGCTCCACAGGGCCGATGCGCCCGGAAAGTTCAAAACGGCGTCGGCCCGGGCACTCAGCCGATGCTGGCCGTACAAGGGAAGGTCTGTCAGGGACTGATAGGCCCCTTTTACGTCCAGGACGCCCTCCAGGCCCCTGCGATATTCGTACAAAACCGTGCCGCGATACAGTGTGCGGCCGTTTTTCCATCCGCCGACGGCAGATACCTCATGCACATAGAGGCGGCTCATGGGAGCCTCGTTCTGGTTTTTGATGTGCCGGACATAGCGGTGCAGGGTGTATCCGGCCCGGGCAAACGCCCCTTCGCCCGAAAGGGGCTCCAGGCAGAACGCCGCACCGGCCGTCAGGCCCCGGAAACGGGCGTCGGTGGAAGAGCCGGAGCCGGAGAATCGGCCGTAATGCTGGCCCAGGCCGGTCATGTGCAGGATGGAGGTGTTGTGGCCCCGCGGGTCCATGAATTCGATGTCCTGGCTCTGGTGGTATTTTCCTATGAGGAGGCGGGCCGACAAGGCATGACCGCCCGTCTCCAGGCCCGCCGTCAGGCTGCCGTTCAGCTCGGAAGTGATGTTCCGGGGGCGGGGATCTACGCTGCGGTACTCGTGCAGGGCGCGGAAATCGAGGGCCCCGCCCACGAACCAACGGCCCATCCGGTGTACATAGGCTCCGTTAAAGCTGTACTGCTCCTTCTGGAGGTTTCCTCCCACGGTATCGGCCGTGTGGTAGGGATACAGGAGCTCCCAGTCGGAGGAGGTGTTCATGAACACGCCCCGCCTGACGCCCCGCCGGTAGGACGCCCCGCCGCTCACGGCCGTATTCCGGTTCAGGCGGTGGCGGGCATCGGCCTTGACAAAGAATTCTCCCAGGCCTCTCCCCTCCTGCGGCAGGAAGGCCTGGTCTTCGGCCCTGAGAAGGTACCCGGCATCCACCTGCGTGAAGGAAGGAGCCGCGTTATACAGCAGCGTCTGAGCCTCCCCGCTCAGGGGGTTCAGGCGGGCGGCGGTACGGGCGCCCACGCCCAAACTGTCCTGCGCCCGGCCCGTCAGGGGCAGAGCGGCAAACAGGAGTATCAGAAGGCGCTTTTTCATTTCAGAACAATCAAGGGAAGGGTAAGGGTACATTCATCCTCCACCAGGCATACGGAATTGGCCTCGGTGGAATAGGCCGTAAAGCGGACCTTTTTCTCTCTGCCGGAGCTGAGCTCGGCCACCCCGTCAAAAGAGATGGCATAGAAGCCTTTGAGAACGGTCAGGCGGAGACGGCCTCCCACCAGCGCAGGGAAGTTATACGTTTCCAAGGTGTTGATATTCCTCAAGTAATTCCCCTGCAGGGAGGAGTCTATGGTAAGTGCCGCAATCTCCTCTCCCTCAGGCATTTGAGGAACAAGGACAAGCTGGCACCAGATGTTGTCTCTGCTGCAGCCGGAAAGCAGGCACAGGGCCAGAATCAGAGGAAGGAACTTTCTCATAGGCTGAAATTGATTTCCATCCCGAAGTACGGGGTTACGTTGCGCCGGATATAGCTTCCGTTGAGGGTATAGTCCGGAGAGACGGACAGCAGGCGGTTCACAAACAGCGCCACGCCTATCTTGTCCCTATAAAATTTCTTGGTCACTTTCAGGTTGATATGCATGGCGAAGGGAACCAGATAGCTGTAATTCAGCTCATCATATTCCCTCACCATGTAGCGGAGCAGCGGGTCGGAAGCATCGGCCTGGGTGAAGGGATGCTCCTGAAGCTCCTTGTCCACCCATTTCAAGGGCAGGCTGCTCTTCTGGACGGGATGGTGATTGGTGTACCAGGAAGTCTGGAAAGAGGCCGATACGATGAGCCCCAGGGAGGGAATCTGGGTATCCGTCATCAGATTGGTGGTCAGGGCCTCGTAGGTGCTTCCGTCGTTGCTTTCATAGTAGCCGGCATAGGGATATCGCGCCCCGGCCACCATCACCGACGGCACCTCCCACTCGGGAACGCTGTTGGTGTTCTTGGTCACGAACCAGGCGCCGTTGGCGGTGATGCGGGTGCCGATGGCCCGGATTCGCGGGGCCGAAAAGGTGAACTCGATGCCCTGTTTGAGGGTCTGGCTGCCGTTTACCGTCTGGGAATAGGCCGTAAGCAGGGTGTCCAGTACATACGGGAGACCTTCCAAGGAGGGCGGCCCGGTAAGCGTGCTCTTGTCTATGCCGCTGCCGTCATATTTCTTGTACTCCCTTTCCACTATGGTGGAGGCGCTCCGGAAACCGGAGCTCATGTTTTCGCGGAAGAGGGACAGCGTGAGGTTGAAGCCGTTCCAGGAGACGTCGGCACCCAGTTCTACCTTGAGGTTGCGGGCGGGGGCCAGCGCGTAGTTGACGGGGTTCACCTTGAACACCTTCATGTTCACGCGGCGCAGCTCCTTCTCCGAGGGCCAGTAGTTAAACTGCGTATAATCAGAGAAATACGGAGCAGGATAAAGCATATCCATGGTGGGGAACTTGGTGTGCTGCCCCACGCCCGCATACACGCCCGCCTCCAACGCATGGTCTCCCAGGAAGGCCCGCGGGAATTCCACCCGCACATTGGCCCGGGGATCTACGTAGGGCTTGAAATTGACGGCGTATTCCTTTCCGGCACCGGCCAGGAAGCCGATACGGGCACCTGCAGCCCATTCAAAGCCCCAGGCACCGGCGTGGGCGCGTCCGCTGGCCTCGGCAAAGGCCGACAGCTGATGGTTGGCCGGAATCTCGGAATAGGCACGGGGACGGGTGCCCATGGAGGTGGTGAAAGGAAGCGCGGGGTCAAAGATGGAACCTTTTCCATAGTTCTTGTCCAAGGTCCACTGGAGGCCTCCCTTGAACTTATGCAGCCCCGTCTTGAAGCTGGCCACGGAGCTCAGGTAAACATAGAAGGGCCGGCCGTCCACCTTCAGGGTGGCCTCGTAGCGGGCCGGAACCATCACGGCGTCCCACTCCCCCGGCTCCGTAGCAACGGAAACCGGCGACTCGGTGGCCGATATGTTGTATTTCCAGCGGTCTATCAGGTCTTTCTCGAAGCTGACGGAGGCCTGGGTTACCCAGCTCCGGAAGAAACTTCCGTTATCCGTTGCCGTGACGGAATAATCGGCCCCGGCCTGCACGCGGTTATAGGACGACTTGTAGGTCTCTACCGGCCCCATGTCTCCGAAATCCAGGTTTTGGTCACTCTTCTGATTGTCGAAGGAGCCGGTGTAGTCTATGGACAGGTTCACGCTGTGCCGCCAGGCGGTCTCCCACGTCTTTCCCATCCGCAGGGTGCCGGTCAGGCGTTTGTAATTCTGCCGGGGGTTGCGGGGATCGGCCTCCGCGTTCAGGAAGTTGACGCCGGCGTTGAGGGTGAATCCCTTCCACTCGGCATCCTTTCCAAGGTAGAACAGCTTGGAGTTCATGTCGGCCTTGAAACGGGCCCTGAAGTTGTTTCCGCCGCGTTTCCGGATGATTTTCATGAGGCCGCTGGTGAGGTCTCCGTACTCTACGGAGGCAATGCCGCGGACCACCTCCACCGACTCGATGTCTTCGGTGCTCACCGTCCTCAGGTCTGTGCCCAAGTTCACAAAATCGCTTCCAAGGGAGCTGAAGGCCGGCGTATATTGCAAATTGGCATTGTTGCCGACGGGTTTTCCGTCAATGATGATGCCCGTGCCCAGGGCCGATGTGGCATAGTTCCCGCTCACCGACGCGGCGCTGCGGAAATTGGCAATCTGGGGCGAGGTAAGCGAGGGGTCCACGGCCCGGCCGCCCGGAAGGAGCTCCAGTACGTCCCGGATACTGGAAGGCTGGATGTGGGAAATGGCGTCCTTCCCTATCTTGGAGGTGGCTGTGACGCCTTTTTCTTCCGTAGCGGTCACCACCACTTCGCGGATGGTGAACGAGCTCAGGGAGTCCGGATACACCCACGAGGCCGACGTATCCTTCTGCTGGGCGGCGGCCACAGGCGCCAGCCCCAGCATCAGAAACCCTATGAAGAGCGTTCTTCTCATTTGAAGCGCGGTTTCACCCAGTTGTCCAGGGAGGAGGTGAAGCGGAGCCCGGGAAGGGAACGGTCGGAGGGATAGGCCCGTTCATAGCTGGCCACCGGAGAGAAGTCGCTGCTTCTCAGGGCCCAGAAGTGCTCGCCCTTGTCGTCGGAGGTTTTCACCGTATAGTAGAAGAGGTCCCCTACCACCAGC
>CAMOKK010000076.1 GCA_946617545.1 uncultured Bacteroidales bacterium
TTGTTGATGATATCCTTGAGCGCCAGACCGATACCGGCCGACAGACCGCCGGCAATGAGTCCCAGCGAGCGGGTGGGGATATTCAGCGTCACGATGAAAAGGTCCAAATACACAAACCAGATGAACACGCTGATGAGGCTGTTTCCCAGGGAAAGGTTAATCTCATTGCTCCGTACGGTCTTCCGATTGTACTTGCGCATGAAGCGGCGGTATTCAAGGCTCTGCCAGATGGTATGGATGGCCTTGTTTGCGTAACGGAAGATGAAGAACATGCCCGTCAGGAACAGGAGGCTGTACAGGGATACATGCATTTCTCCCTGACGGAGGAAGGGTTTCTCGAAGAGAGTATGATACAAATCGTTGAACTCAAAGATGTCCAGCGCCCAGTAGAGGCAGGCGGGAATGGAAACAAGCGCCAGCAGCGGGATGAGCACCTCCCTTATCAAATCATAAAACCACGTGGCAGAGAACATCAGGGCCTCTTTGGCCTGGCCGCTCACATAGGTAATCTTTTCCTTCTGGGCCGATACTTTCTTGTCCAGACGCGTCTCCTTGTACAGGAGCGCCAGGTTCCAGACAGAGGCGATGGCCAGAATCAAGGCCAGCTGGAAATACCACCACACCAGGATAATGAGCGCCAGGAAGATGTAACCGGTCCAGCTGCAAAGGGCAGCGACAGCCGTAATGCCGAAGGAAACCCAGCCGATGACAACGTCGGTCCGGTTCACCTTCCCGCTCCGCCGTAAATTGACCAGAAGCTGCCACAGCACCATGACCAGCAGCAGCGGCGGGAAGAAGAAATTCAGGAAGGCATTGGGGACGAACAGCATCCGGCAGGTAATCACGAACAGGGCCGTAAAAACGGTGGGCAGATAAATCCGGAGGCAGGCTTTCAGTTTGGCCGGTTTCACACGGATCAGAAGTGCCGTGGTAATGGCCATGAGCAGCCACATGAAGGTATGCATGATGCTCAAGGTCTTGCGCACCACATCGTCGTCCGTACTTTCATAGCTGAGCGCCACAAACAGGACGCAGGAGAGCAGCAGAGCCAAGTACCTCCTCTGCTCCCTGGCCACCCGCTTTCCTATCGGCTTCACGAAACGATAGAGCGGAAGCAGCAGCAGGGCGGAAAGCCCCCAAAGGACAAAGAAGGCCAGGATATAAATCACCAGCCAGTAAATCTTGGAGGAATTCAACAGCTGACTGTCTTGGGCAATTTCTTCCTGATTTAGCTCCAGCTGGTCTTCGGTAAAAGCCTTCCGGATAAAAGAAACGCTGAATTTCTCCCCCATGGCCCTTCGAACCTCCTTCCAGTATTCTCCGGGTTGGGCCAGAATAACGGTATAAGGCGTCTGCCCTTCCGCAAACACTTTGTTCTCCAGTACGGCATAGTAATCCCTGGCATAGGCATAAGACTCATCCATCCGCAAGCGGGCTTCCCGGTAATGGGTGCTGTCGGCCATTACCTGCTCCCGCGTGTGGGCATACAGCTTCAGCAGCTCGGAGGCATAAAACAGGCAGGAATCACGGTCCTCCTGACCGGCTTCGCTCAGAATAAACGCCGACGTGCCCAGGGAGTCCTTCTCCTCGTTCATGGCCACCACCGCCTCAACCTTCTCCTGCAACTCCTGTTGCAGTAGGCTTGCGTTGCGCATCAGATGGGCATCCAGCGTGTCGTTGTGATAGGCCAGGCTGTCCGGCACCACTTCCACCTCCCTCAGTTCCGGGGGAAGGCGGCGCAGGGACTCGATAAGCCGCGCATAGCGGTCAATCTCCACATCCAGGCTGGCCACAATGCGGTCATAAGGCGTCCGGTTCTTGTTGAAGTCCTTGTATTCCTTGCTCACCTTCTCCAGGGCATAGGAGATATCGAAGGTATAGTCCTGCTTCTGGGAATACAGCATCAGGGACAGGTCGTTGCACTTTTTGACAATATCCACCATGCGCCGGTGCTGCCGGCTGTTCTGTTCCTGCAGCAGCGTCTGCGTACCGGATATCTGCCGATAATCGTGAAACAGCTCCCGCCGCAGGTTGGACAGTGTTACGTCCAGATCCATGCCCGTGAACACGGCCATGGCCGGAACGACAAAGGCAAACAAAGCGAAAAGGAAAGTTATACGTTTGCGGTTTTTCATTGTTTGTTAATCGTAACAGGCCGTTAAAGTTCGTAAAAAAACAAGATAAAACCAAAAAAATACTATCTTTGTACTATGGAGAAACAAAGCAATATCAATAAACTGGCCGGCTATCTCATCAATCTGGGCATTGCCGCCGCCATTCTCCTGTTTTGCTGGTACTTCCGGAGCACGCTCATCTACGTGGTCCTGTCTTTTGTGGTATCGCTGGTCTGCCGTCCCCTTGTGAGGGGGATGCGCCGCATAAGCATCAAGGGGAAAAGCGCCCCGGACTGGCTGTTGGCCGTTGTTTCCATCTTTATCGTCCTGGGCGGCCTCATCCTGGTGGTCACCCAGATTATCCCGGTGGTGGTGAACATTATCCGGGACGCCTCCCTGTTCAGCGACATGCACCTGCCGGAAGGCAACCTGATAGAAAACATCAACGGCTGGGTGACGGGAATCGTCCCCGGCCTGGCCCCGGATTTTGATGCCGTGGGGCTTATTCTGAACTACCTCAAGGGACTCACGGCCGATTTCTCCATCACCGGGATGCTGGGTTCCGTGGTTTCGGTAGTGGCCGATGTAGGCGTGGGCCTGTTCTCCGTGGTCTTCATCTCCTTCTTCTTCGTCAAGGACGAAGGCCTGTTCGCAAGGATTGTGACCGCCCTCACGCCGGACCGGATAGAAGCCTCCGTGGCCGATGCCATCGCCGATATCGAACACCTGCTGAGCCGCTACTTCGTGGGCCTCATCATCGAAATGGCCGCCGTAGCCCTGGTAGACTTCCTGGGGCTGTGGGCCGTAGCCCGCATCGGCTTCGGCTATGCGCTGGGTATCGGCTTCATTGCCGGCCTGCTCAATATCATTCCCTATGTGGGTCCGCTCATCGGGGAGGTGCTGGGCGTCCTGCTCTGCGTCGTGCTCAAATACGGCGCAGGAGTAGGTTTGGACGTGAATATCTGGATGTTCGCCCTCATTGTGCTGGCCGTCATGCTCACCGCCCAGCTTATAGACAACTTTGTGCTGCAGCCGCTCATCTACTCTTCCAGCATCCAGTCCACGCCGCTGGAAATCTTCATCGTGATGCTCATGGCCGGGCACATGGGCGGCGCCGTGGGCATGCTGGCCGCCATTCCCGCCTACACGGTGGTGCGCGTGATTGCCGGCCGCTTTTTCTATGACAAGAAAATTGTCCGGCGCCTGATGCCGGACATGGCAAAAGAAATTCAATCTTAAATCCATAACACTATGAAAGCCAATTCATTTTTTGCCCTTCTGACCGGCCTTGCCGCCGGTGCCGTCCTCGGACTCCTGTTTGCCCCCGAAGCGGGCGAGAAGAGCCGTGAAAAGATTAAGAAAGCGGCCGATGACTGCCTGTCCAAAGTAAAAGCCAAGTGGGAAGAAGAACTGGACGAAGAGGAGGAAGAAGAGGAGATAAAGGAAGCGCCTGAAAATGAGTAAGTTCACGCAGCCGGCCCAGGACATTGTCCAGGGCGCCGGCGGCTATCTGGACGCCCAGATAAACAATATCAAGCTGAGGACGGTCAAGGGCCTGTCCAAAGGGACGGGGGCCATTGCCAGCCTGCTGCTGATATCGGCCTTTGTGAGCGTGTTCCTGCTGGCCCTTTCCTTTGCCCTGGTCATGTGGATAGGAGAGGTGCTGGGAAGCTATGCCCTGGCCGGAGCCATTGTTGCGGGCGGCCTTTTTGTGGTCCTACTGGTCTTTATCCTGCTCCGCAAGCGGATGTTCAAGAACAGCTTTATCGGCATGTATGAAGCCGTACTCTTCGATAAGCCCGATGAAAGCCTCGATACGCAGGAAAAGCTGGACGAAGCCATTCTCCGCAGCGAAGACAGGGTGAAAGAGCAGCAGACGCTGGTCTCTGACCGCCTGCTCCAGGCCAAAGAGTACTATACGCCCAAGCGGATGGTGAACCAGGGGCTGCACCTGATAGGAGAGCGCAGAACAAGAAGCCTGGGCGGCGGAAGCATCCTGAAAAGCCTGCTGCTCCTGATGCTCAGAAGAAGGAAGAAGAAGTGAAGAAATACGCCTACCTTGCCGCCATGCTCACAGTATGCCTGTGGGCCATGTCGTATATCTGGGCCGACAGACTGCTGGGCCTGAACATACCTGTCGAGTTCTTTGTGCCGGTGAGAACCCTCCTTGCCGGTGTGCTTCTGTGGATACTGAACAAAGCCGGCAGCCAGGACATGCATATCCGCAGCAAAAAGGACTGGATGAAGTTCCTTCTCCTGGCCCTGTGCATGCCTTTCATCTATTTTGTGGCCGAAACCTACGGCCTGCAGTTCACGGAATCGCCCACCATCACCTCCCTCGTGATAGCCACCAACCCGCTGTTTGCCATGATGGCCGGTCTTTTCATCTTCAAGGAGAAATTCGGCCCGGTGAATATCGCAGGCGTGTTCATCACCCTGGCGGGGCTGTGGCTGGTCACCTATTCCCGCACCCAGACAGGGCCCCTGTTCTGGATAGGAATCGGCATCCTGTTTGTGGCCGTCATCTCCGAGGTGAGCCAGATTGCCTTTACCAAGTCCCTGTCGGCCGACTACGCCCCTTCCGTGATTGTGATGTACCAGTTCCTGCTGGGAGCCGCCTTTTTTGCCCCGCTTTTCTTCACCAAGGGCATCCGGAACTTCGAGCCCGGCCTGTACCTGAGCTGGAAAGTCCTCTACCCCACCCTCTCGCTGGCCCTGCTGTGCTCCGCCGTCGCCTTCACCTCCTGGGCCTTCGCCATCAAGATGCTGGGGGTGGCCAAAACCAGCGTTTTCCTGGCCGTGGTGCCCCTGGTCACCGCCGCCCTGGCCTTCCTCCTGGGTGAGGAGCTGGCCGCGCCGATGCAGTGGATAGGACTGGCTGTGGGCATGGTGGGAATCTATCTCACGCAGCGGGAGTATGTTCCCAAAGATTTTGGAAAACAGTGAAATTGTTGTATATTGCAGAGTTAACGATAAAACGAATGTGCCATGAAAAACAAATTCCTGAAAAAAATCAGTGACATTACGCATCTCCACCAGCGTGCAGCCTTTTCCGACCTGCCGGACCGTCTGCCCTCCAAAGAGTCCACTTTCATGGGCATTGCCCGGGACCGGTATTCCTGCCGCAAGTTCAAGGATACACCCCTGACGGATATCCAGATTAAGCATATCCTGGAAGCGGCCCGCCTGGCCCCTACCGCCGCCAACAAGCAGCCCGTCCATGTCTGGGTGGCCAAGAGCCCGGAAGCCCTGGAGAAACTCAAGGGAGCCACGGACTACACCTACGGCGCTCCCGTGGTGTTCATGGTAGGCGCCAAGCCCGAGGCCGCCTGGGTACGCAAATACGACGGCAAGAACGGCGCGGAGGTGGACGCCGCCATCGTGGGCACCCACATCATGCTGGAAGCATCGGCCCTGGGCCTGGGCAATGTCTGGGTGGGCTCCTTTGACCCCGCCAAGATAAAGGCCGATTTCCCCGAGACCGCCGGTTACGAGGTGGTGGCCTTGTTCCCCGTGGGCCATGCCGATATCCAGACCAGCGCCAACCACGAAAAACGCCAGAGCAGCGAAGAATTTGTAAGCTTCATCTAATCCTCTATGCACAGCTATCTTCTGACGGCTCTCCTCACGCTGGTCCTGCAACTGAACCCCAGCGTGATATGGAAAGCCGTTGTAAACCATACGGAAAACGACCGCTACGAGCTGGTGGTCACCGGCCAGGTGGACAAAGACTACTATGTCCACCCCATGAAAGACAAACATGTGGGCACTTCCCTGGAAGTGGAAACCACGGACCGGCTGTTCTTGGACGGAGCCCCCACGGAAGAATACACACCCTCCGATTACAAGGGAGAAGAGGTGGTGACGGGCAGCTATGTGCTCCGGCAGAAGCTGCAGATTAACGGCTCCGGCAAGCTGAACGTGACAGGAACCGTTACCTGGAGCGCCTGCAGCGGAGATTTCTGCGGCATGCCGGAAGACTACGAGTTCTCCGTGCCGGTGGAGATGCCCGCCGGGGCCGGACAGGACGGTGCCACCCGGACCGGCAATCTCTGGAGCCTCATTCTGGAAGCCATCCTCTGGGGCTTCCTGATGCTCCTCACCCCCTGCGTCTTCCCCATGGTGCCCATGACGGTATCCTTCTTCATCAAACAGGAAAGCGGAGGACGCTTCAAGGCCCTCATGTACGGGGTTTTCATCGTGCTGCTGTATACCATCCCCATCAGCATCATCATCGGCCTCACCTGGCTCCTGGGCGGAGAAACCGTAACGGCCGATATCTTCAACTGGCTCTCCACCCACTGGCTCCCGAACATCCTCTTCTTCGTGATTTTCATGGTGTTCGCCGCCTCCTTCTTCGGAGCCTTTGAGATTACCCTTCCCGCCTCCTGGACCACCAAGGCCGATTCCGGAAGCAGCCGGGGAGGCCTTCTGGGCGTCTTTTTCCTGGCCCTTACCCTGGTGCTGGTGAGCTTCAGCTGCACCGG
>CAMOKK010000077.1 GCA_946617545.1 uncultured Bacteroidales bacterium
GAATGATATAAGAAATTTCTCGTTCAAAATTTGAACGAGAAATACTATATAACTATATGAGTGATAATTAGTTAGTTGTCAAGGCTTTCAGGCGGCGCGGCGCTCTTCCTTGTAAGTGAGGCCCATGAAGAAGATGGCCAGGAGGCAGGCGGCAATCAGGAGCAGGAAGGTCCAGTTCCAGCCGGCGGTCTGGGCCACCCAGCCAATCACCGTATTGGCCAGGATGAAGGTGCCCAGGAAATAGCCGAAGAAGCCGGTGAGGCCGGCGGCGGTGCCGGCAGCGTTCTTGGGAGCCAGATCCAGGGCCTGTACGCCGATGAGCATCACGGGGCCGTAGATGAAGAAGCCGATGCCGATGAGGCAGATGATGACCATGGTGAGGTTGTCGATGAACTGCCAGTAAAGAACGATGAAAACCAGCACCAGGGCCATGAAGAGCATGGTGGGCAGGGCGCGTTTGCCGTGGAAGAGCTTGTCCGACATCCAGCCGCAGAGCAGCGTACCCGGAATGGCGGCAAACTCATAGGCGAAATAGGCCCAGCCGGCGCTCTTGAGGTCGATTCCCTTTTCCGTGAGGATGGTGGGCGCCCAGTCCAGGCAGCCGTAACGGACCATGTACACGAAGGCGTTGGCCAGGGCGATGTACCAGAGGAACTTGTTGTTGAGCACGTACTGGAAGAATATTTCCTTGGCCGTAAGGGTTTCCTCATGCTTGGCCGAATAGTTCTTGGGGTAGTCGTTCCTCCAGGCTTCCACGGAAGGAAGGCCGCAGGACTGCGGGGTGTCCCTGAGAAGGATATAGGCCAGCAGGGCGATGAAGATGGCGACGGCCGCGGGGAAGGCAAAGGTGCCGATGAGGAAGTACAGCTCCGTATGGGAACCATAGAACCAGCTGCCGAACCAGACGGCGCCGTAAGTGGCCATGGGACCCACCAGGGCGCCGCCCACGTTGTGGGCGCAGTTCCAGATGCTCATCATGGTACCCCGTTCGCCGGTAGAGAACCAGTGGGTCATGACGCGGCCGCAGGGAGGCCAGCCCATGCCGTTGAACCAGCCCACCAGGGCATTCAGGATGCCCATGACCAAGATGGCCAGGGCTTTGTGCTCCGCGCCGATAAACTGGATGGGCACAATCATGAAGCACATGGAAATGGCCGTCAGAACCAGGCCCAGGGGCAGGAAAATACGGGCGTTGGAACGGTCGCTGACACTGCCCATCAGGAATTTGGACAGGGCGTAGGCGGCGGCGTTCAGGCCCAGGACAAAGCCCAGTTCCGTTTTATCGAAGCCAAGGGGCGCCATGGCCGGGATGGCCATGGACAGGTTCTTTCTTACCAGGTAGAAACCGGCATAGCCGATAAAGGCGCCCAGGAAGACTTGGAGGCGCAAACGCTTGTACTTGGCGTCGGCTTCGGGGCCGGTCTGTGCCGGCAGGTAGGCCGGCTGTTGCAAAAATTTGAGCATAATGTTATAGTTTATTCCAATGCATCGGCCAGGATGGAGATGGGATTCTGGACGGGATAGCCGGTACTCATCTCAATCTGCCATTTGCAGGTTTCGCAGTCGCAGGCCACTACGTCCGGATTGACGGTGCGGATGTTCTCGAACAGGGGTTCGCCGATGGCCTGGGAGGTCTTGTAGTTCTCTTTTTTGAAGCCGTAGGTGCCGGCGATGCCGCAGCAGGCGCTGTCCAGCAGGGTGAATTCCACGCCGGGAATCATCCGGAGGAGTTTCTCCGAGAAGACGCCCCAGCCCAGTTTCTCCATGTGGCAGGGCGTATGGTAGGCGATTTTCTTGTGGAAATCCTTGCGGAAAGGGAGTGCGGCGCCCTGTTCCAACTTCTCATAGATGAAGCGGGAGGCCAGCAGGACGGAGTCCCGTACGGCGGAATTGTCCACGCCCAGCAGTTCCGGATACTCGTCCCGGAGGGTGAGGGTGCAGGTGGAGGAGGTGGTGACAATCTTGAGCCCTTTCTCCACGGCTTTTTCCAGCACGGCCACGTTGTGCGTGGCGTGGGCCGTGGCTTCCTTTGTCATCTTGTTGGTGATGAGGGCTATGCCGCAGCATTTCTCCTTGTCCAAAAGCTGTACGCCCACCCCCAGGGCATTGAGCACCTTGACCAGGTCTTTGCCCAGTTGGGGATAGTTGTAGTTGACATAGCAGCCGTGAAAATAGGCCACCTGCTGGGGAAAGGCCGCCTGCTCCTTGCGCTGACGGTTCAGCCAGAACTCGAAGCTGCGTCCGCTGTACTTGGGGAAGCTGCGGTGCCGGTCTATGGCCAGGATGGCGTCCAGGGCCGTTTTGGTGACGCCCATTCCCGTTACCAGGTTGGCGACGGGGGCTATCGGCCTGACCATTTTGCCCATGAAATCCGTAGAGGCCAGGATGCGGTCTCGCAGTTTGATGGGGGAGTGGTCGTACTTGAGGCGGGCGCTTTGGATGAGGTCGGCCACTTTGACCCCGGAAGGGCAGGCTACCTCGCAGCGCTTGCAGTTGAGGCAGTATTTGAGGGCGGCGTCAAAGAAGGCCGGGTCTTTGAGGCGCAGCCTTTCTCCGTCCGGACCGGCCTGTTTGGGACCCGGATACAGCGGGTTCACTTCCAGTACGGGGCAGTAAACCGTACACACCGTACATTTGGTGCATTCCTCGAAATTGTGAGGACTTACCGTATATTCTTGGTACTTCATGCCTGTGATTCTACAGATTCTTCGCTTTGCTCAGAATGACAAGGGCTGTTGTCAGAATGACAAGGGCTGTTGTCTGAATGAGAAGGGACGGGGCCGGAGAGGATGGAGTCTGCGGCCTTGAGGGCGCTTCGGAGGCACATGCCGGCCCCCGTTCCCAGTTCCGGATGCGTGGCGCCCAGGATGGAACCGGCGGCGTACAGGTTGGAAAGGGGAGCGCCATCCTTCAGCACCCTCAGGTCCCCGTCCGTACATACGCCGAAGCCGATATAGGGCTGTTTTTCCGCAAAGGAGGGGTTGTACCAGCCGTTTCTGTCCGGGAGGAAGGAGACATCGGCCCCGAAAATGGGCTCGTACACCTTTTCCGGTGTGGAAGAGAGGCCCTTGGAGAAGAAGGAGCCGGTGGCCAGGATGAATGTTCCGGCTTCCAGGTAGTGCTGTCCCAGGTTTTTGGTGACCACGCTGTGTACCACGCCTTCGTACAGGTGGGCCTGGACCACCTCGTCTCCCATCAGATAGGTTCCTCCCAGGACGCCGTAACGATGCTTCAGCAGATGCAGCGTGCGGATGCCCGGAACGGAAGGGGGCAGGGTGCCGGCAAAAACCACCTGGGCCGGCAGGCTCTGGCGGATACGCCCCGGGATGGAGGCGTCCTGCAGGCCGAAGACCTGGGGGAGGATGACGGTGTCGTCGTCCTTCAGAAGCAGGCGCACCTCCTGTACCACCTTCTCCCAATTGCGGTCCAGGGTGCGGGCCAGCTGGACGGAGCGCATCTCTCCGGGGGCCTTGATGCCCATTTCCGTCAGGTTGAGGAAGCGGATGCGCACGTCCATGCCCGCTTCTTCCAGGCCCTGGGCAATGAAGGAGGAGAAGAAGTCGTGGTAGCCCACAATGTTCACCAGCAGCACCTTTTTCCCGAATTGGGGCTTTGGGAAAAGGCTGATGTCTTCCAGTGAAAGGGCCGACGGGCGGAAGGTGCCCATGGGCATCAGGCGCACCCCTTCTTTATAATGCAGGTGGATGCCGGCCTCCGAAAAGAGGTCGGCCAGCTCGCGGGTGGGTTCTCCGAAAGACTCGAAACTGCCGGAGAAGAAATGCAGGGCATTCTGTCCGGAACTGACGATGGCCGTGTTTTGCCCGGCCTTCTGCAGACGGATGCCGGCCACCAGTCCGGTGAGGCCGCCGCCGATAATTACGGTATCAAATCTCATAGGCCCAGAACATTTTTATAGACCCACTGGGTATATTCGGCCTCCCGGAGGGTATCTCCCCAGCCGATGGGGAAGTTGCCCTTCCAGCGCTCCTGGAGGAAGGAGGCCACATCTTTCCTTTCCCTTTCCACGCAGCCGTGCGCCTTGGCCAGCAGCCCGGCGGCCCGGCAGGCGCAGAACTCTCCCTGGCAGGTGCCCATGCCCACCCGTGTGCGGCGGCGCAGGTCCGTGAGGGAATTCACGTCCATGCGGTCGATGGCTTCGTTCACTTCTCCCACGCTCACTTCCTCGCATTCACAGACGAGGGCTTCGTCCCGGCGGTCTTCGCTGCGGATGCGGGACACGCGGCTGCCCATGCGGGAGGCGGCCGCCTTCTGGCCGGTGGAAGGGTTCTCCCAAATCTTGCGGGCCACTTCCTCGTAGGAGCCCTCTTCCGAGCCCGGGAGGGCTTTCACGGCCGTTTCACAGGCCTTGTCCACGCCCAGCTTGCGGCAGACGGCGTCCGTGGCCATTTCGGCCATCAGGCGATAGGTGGTGAGCTTGCCGCCGGTGATGGTGACAAAGCCCTTGATGCCGTCCCGGGTCTCGTGGTCCAGGCAGACGATGCCGCGGGAGATGTTCCGGCCGGAAGGGTCGTTCTCTTCGCTCACCAGCGGACGCACGCCGGCATAGGCTCTCAGGATGCGGGTCGAAAGCAGGCCGGGGGCCAGTTTGGCGCCCTCGGTGATAAGGAGGTTCACTTCTTCCGGAGTCACCGCCACGTTCAGGCATTCTTCTATCGGGATGCGGGAAGAGGTGGTGCCGATAATGCAAACTGTGTCTCCGGGGACCAGGATATCGGCATTGGAGGGCTTGCGGCAGCGGTTGATGACCATGTTGTTTACCCGGTGGGCGAAGATGAGGAGAGCGCCCTTGGCGGGGAACATGGTGAGGCGGGTGCCGGCCATCCGGCAGATTTGCTCTCCCCATACGCCGCTGGCGTTCACGATGACCGGGGCGTAGTAGTCTTTCTCCTCTCCGCTGAGGCGGTTGCGGGTATGGATGCCCTTGATGGTATTCTCTTCCTGGATGAGCCCCGTCACCTCCGTGTGCAGGCGCACCTGGCCTCCGTGCAGTTTGGCGTCCAGCATATTGGCGGCGCACAGGCGGAAGGGGTCCACGCTGGCGTCCGGCACGCGGACGGCGCCGATAATCTCCGGATTCACCGAAGGTTCCAGGCGGCGGGCCAGGTCCGGGTCTATGATTTCGGCCGATATGCCCGAAGCGCGGCAGGCCTCCACGAAGGTGGCCTGATAGCCCAGGTCGTCTTCCGGCAGGGTGATGAACAGGCCGTCGGAAGGGTCTATGCAGTGTGAGGCTATCTTTCTGAGAATCAGGTTTTCCCGGATACATTCCGCGCCGGATTCCGCATCGTTGACGGCATACCTTGCCCCTGAGTGCAGCAGGCCGTGGTTGCGGCCTGTGGCACCGGTGGCAATGTCTGAACGATCTACCAGGAGGGTGCGCAAGCCGCGCATGGCGCAGTCCCGCTGGGTTCCGGCCCCCGTAATGCCGCCGCCGATGATGATGACATCAAATTCGTTAGGCTTCATTGTTTCTTAATTAGAGATATACAAATATAGTGAATCTTTGCGAAATAATGCGTATATTTGATGGACCAAATAACACTAAAACCAACCATTGCATGACCGACGAAGTCAAAGTCATTGAAATTAAGAAAAGTATCTTCGAAGAGAACGAAAAGGACGCCGATGCCCTCAGGGCGGAACTGAAGCAAAAAGGGGTTTTTCTCCTCAATCTGATGTCTTCTCCGGGCAGTGGCAAAACCACCACGCTCATCCGTACCATCGGCCTGTTGAAGGACAGGCTGCGCATGGCCGTGATGGAGGCCGATATAGACTCCGACGTGGACGCCCGCAAAATCAAGGAGGCTACCGGCATCCCCTCTGTCCAGCTTCATACCGGCGGCATGTGCCACCTGGACGCGGAAATGACGCGCCAAGGTTTGGACCATGTGGCCCTGGACGGTCTGGACCTGGTGATTCTGGAAAACGTGGGCAATCTGGTATGCCCGGCCGAATTCGATACGGGCTCCGTGAAGAATGCCATGATTCTCTCTGTGCCGGAAGGCCATGACAAGCCGCTCAAATACCCCCTGATGTTCTCCATCTGCGATGTGGTGGTGATTAACAAGATGGACGTGCTGCCGTATTTTGACTTCGACCTGGAGAAGTGCAGGGAGTATGTTCACATGCGCAATCCCAAGGCGCAGGTGATTCCCATCTGCGCCAAGACGGGAGAGGGTGTGGAACTCTTCGCCCGGTGGCTGGAAGATGAGGTGAAACAGTGGAAACAACAATAAAAACCTGATATATGCCTGAGATGTCAAAGAAATTTGTCCCCAAGCATTTTGGCGACAAAAATCCCAACCCCAAGCTCATCAAACTGGTCCGCCACATTACGGACCGTATTCCCGGAAAAATCAAGATGACCACCGAAGCCCCCGAATACTGGGGCCTGGCCTGCATCTTCGAGGATGAGATGGATCCCATCACCCGGGAAGCCGCCCTGGACCTGCTCTTGGACATGCTGCCCGGAAACCCCTTCAAGGTGCGCAAGCACTGGACGCGGGACCAGCTTCACGAGATGAACCGCAGGAAGCACTATGCCTCCTCGGAGGCCG
>CAMOKK010000078.1 GCA_946617545.1 uncultured Bacteroidales bacterium
TACACCATATCTCAATGAGTCCCGCAAAACGGGACTGCAAATGTACGACTTTTTTCTGAATCTGCAAGGTTTATGCAGAAAAATCTTGCAAATATTCCCGGAAGGCGGGCCGATAAATCTCTCCCACCGGCAGGGATGTCCCGTCGGAGAGCACAACGGCGGTACGGGACGCTTCCCGGATTTGGGCCAGGGAAATGATATAGGAGCGGTGAATGCGCATGAACTGTTCCCGGGGCAGCTGCTCCATCAAATGTTTAAGGCTGTAAAGCACAATCAGGGGAACGCTTTCTCCTTTCCGGTGAATTTTGATGTATTCGCTCATGCTCTCCACATACACAATATCCTCCAAACGCACGGAGACCGTCTTGTAGTCTGTCTTGAAATGCAGCTGCTTCTCCTGCACGGAGCCCTGGGCGGCCGCCCGTTCCACTTCCAGAATGTGAAGGGCCTTCCGGACGGCCTTCTGAAAATCGGCCAGGCCGAAAGGCTTGAGCAGGTAATCCACGGCATTCACCCGGAAACCCTCCACCGCGTACTCCGCATAGGCCGTGGTGAAAATCACCAGCGGCGGATTCGGGAGCGAGCGGACAAGCTCCATGCCGGAAATATCCGGCATGTTGATATCGACAAAGAGGGCATCGGCCAGCTCCAAAAAAGGAAGGGCTTTGGAGGCCGATGTGCAGGCGGCCAACACCTCCACCTCCGGCGTTTTGGCGGCGTACAGCTCGGCCTGGCGCAGGGCCAGGGGTTCGTCATCCAGGAAAACGACCTTCAGCATGTCTGGGGAAGGATTAAAAGAATCTCGTAAACTTTGTCCGTCTGCGTAAGGTTGAGCGTATAAAGCCCCCCGTACAGCAAATCCAGGCGTTCCCGCACATTCTGCATGCCCATGCCGCCGGCCCGGGTATCGGCCTTTCCGAGATGACGGCTGTTGGCGCACTTGAAATAAATCTTATCCTCCTTGAGCGCCATGGAAACATGCACGAAGGAGTGCTCCTCATAGCTGATGCCGTGCTTGAAGGCATTCTCCACAAAAGAGGCCATCAAAAGCGGCGGCACCTTGGCTCCGGCAGTATCCTGAGGCAAAGCCAGGTCGATGATGACGGATTCCGGATAACGGAGCCGCATCAGCGATATGTAATGCCGGATGTAGTTGGCCTCCTGTTCAAGGGGAATGGTGGGGCTGTCGCCCTCGTACAGGACAATCCGCATGAGCTTGGAAAAAGCCTGAATGCTCTCCTTGGCCTTTTCCGGGTCCACATCCACCAGCGCGTGGATGTTGTTGAGCGTGTTCATGAAAAAATGCGGATTAATCTGGTAGCGAAGCGTTTCCAGCTGCCGGTTCAGGCTTTCGGCCTTGAGGTCCTGCACTTTGCGCTCACTCCTGAAGGCCGCGAACATGGCTTTCACGCCCAGATTGACCAAAATAACCAGCACACCGATAATCAGGCGCATGGTCTCCGGATGCATGGGCCGACGTCCGTCTCCCGGCATAGCGGGAGGGCCACCCATTCCATCCATGGGAGGCCCCGGAGGCCGATGGCCGGTGCTGTAACAGTACGCCCCGAAGGCGACGAGCAGGGACAGCGTCACCAGCACGTAAAGGAGCGTCTGTCTTTTCCGGATAAAGGAAGCGGAAAGCAGGTCATGCACCACAAACAGCAGCAGATAGGGCAGAATGTCTCCCCAGGCGTCCAGGATTTCGGCCCAGCTTACGCTGCCGTCATGCCCCGCCATGTAATGGAAGAACATGGTAGCGGGAGCCAGGGCAAAAATCACCGCCCAGACTCCCGCGTACAAGCCCATCTCTCTTTTGCGCAAAATATCCATTTCCGCAAAGATAAGAAAATATTTAGAACTTAAAGGTATAGCCGATACCCGGCGTCACTTTGAAGTAATTGCTGTAGGCCGCGCTGAAAAGGCGCGTTCCCTCGCTGTTGGTGTCTATCACATACTCGCTGACGTAGTCCAGAAGGACATAGGGCCGGAGGACATGGTGCTTGCCCAGTTTGATGTCCGTACGGATGATGCCGCGGTAGCGGTCGTTGTACGTATGGGTGTAACCGGCGTGCGTGTAGGCATAGTAAGTGGTGCCGTCGCTCTTGGTCTGGAGGGAGCCGGAGGTGCTGCCCCAGGGGGCGTTGAGCTGGGTTCTCACCTCAAAGAACACCCCGGGCTCGAAGTACGTCCAGCCCTTGTAGGACACGCCCAGACGGGTTTTCAGGGCCACCAGGTTGGGCGTGTTCTGATATGCGTTGAAATCGCCTGTGCGATGCGTAAGCTGCACCCGCTCCCTCAAGGAGAAATTGAAGCCGTTCAAATTGTAGTGTACCATGCCGTCCACATAGAAACGGTGGCGCGGCTCCTTGAAATACAGATTGCCCGCGCTGTAGGGGTTAATCAGGATATAGCCCGCCCCCAGCTTGACATACGGAGACACCTTATATTCCAGGCCGATGGTCGTCTGAAGCCTGTCCAAAGACTTGAACACGCCGTCCATGCGAAGTTCCTCCTCCACCGTCAGGTGCAGGCCCTTGCGGATTTTCCAGTCGGCCGCCACGGATGCGCGTACGCCGCTCTGCGTCTGTGCCGCGGCCGTCAGGGGCAGCAGCAGCGCCATCAGATAAACAAACTTTTTCATTATTCTACATAGTCTTTGGCCCGGGTAATCATGTTCACGGAATTGGATTCTCCCTTGGGCAGGTGATAATATACTTTGATGAAGGCCGCATCCTTGAGGAAGTCCACATGGCCCACCTCCAGGTTCTCTATGGGGAAGCCCAGGCGCTTTTCCAAATCGGCCTTCAGTTCTTCCCGCCGCTCGGGCACAATCAGGTCTATCTTGTCATAAAGCACCAGCTTGGTGGCCACATGCGCCACCACGCGCTCTCCTTCCAAAACGGCCACCAGGGCCACTACAAGGGCGTTAACCAGGGCCATAACCCCCACGTTGCCCCAGCCCAGGGCATAGTGCGGAGAGTCGGTGCTGAGCCCCACCGCATGATAGACCGGCGCCAGGCCGTTCACCGCCGCCAGGGCGATAATCACAAACAGGTAGGTCATCTCCCGGATGGGCACCGTCTCCGTGCGGTAGCGGATAACCCCGAAGATGGCAAACAGGCCCAGGGTAAGGCCCACGCCCACATCCACGTTGCCCATGATATACAGCAGCGTAAGCATGGCCGATGAGAACACCATGAAGGTGAAATAGTAGTCACGCCGGCGGCTCTTCTTGTAATAGAAGAAGTGTACCAGAATCCAGCACACCAGCAGGTTCAGGGCAAAACGGATACCCAGCTCGGCCACCTTCTGAGCCGTGGTCATCATGGCGTCCGTAATGGTCTGTACATCCAAGAGCATGTCGTCCGCGGCATCAATATTCCCGAACGAGGCCAAGTCTTCCTGTACAAAGCGGAATAATTTGTCTATCATATTATTATAAGTTTTTTACCGATGGTTTTTTCTATGGCCCTCACCTTTACCTTGAAGCGTCCGCTCTTGACGGAAGGGTCGGTAAGGGCGGTGGCAATGCAGTATTTGCTCACGCGAGCCGGCTTAATCCGGTGCTCCAGGAAAATCTCTCTCATGCGGCTGTGTACGCGGCCGTCCTGCTTGAGCTCGATGATGACGGCGTCCTGCAGGGAGACTTCTTTTCCGGTACGGAAGTTCTTGAATGCCAGGCAGGTATCAATGGTCAGACGTTCCGTAAGGTCCGGATTCACCAGCGTAATGCGCGTAAAGAGCGTTTCCACGGCGGGCCGTAGGTCTCCCGCCGTAAACCAGGAGTGTTTTGCCAGGTAGGCACACGCCTCCGCGTTTCCGGAGAACTCCATCATCTCGAAGGGCTCTATGGCCATCCGCTTCTTGCTGGTGCGGCCGTGGTTGTTTTTGCGCTTGATTTCCAGAAAAGCCTGTCCGGAGCGCACATAACAGCGGGTACGCACCTTCTGGCGCACCAGGTGGCGGTTGTGGTGGTCCAGGTACATCCGCAGCCCGGGCGTATCAAAATACACGGAGTCGTACGGGCTCCGGCGCTCCCCTTCCGTTACCAGCACCCGGTAACCGGCGGCCGCGGCATCGGCCAGGACGGCCTGCAGTCCGGTCTCGCTGGTAAGGAACTTGGCGTCCACACGGTTCATCAGCTTCACGGATTTCATCTCGTCCAGCGTGATGGGGCCGAAGGCTTCCAGCTCCCGCTCAAAGGATATGTGGCCGTCAGTTGCCATCCTGTGCAATATACTCGTATTGTTTGATGCTTATCAGTTTCCCCTTGGCATTGTAGGTGTACTGGGTTTTCTTTCGGCCGAACTCGTTGAATTCAAACTTCTTGTAGGTCTGAAGGCGGTTCCGGTGGTCGTACACCAGTTCCTTGGACACCTTTCCGTCGGCCCCGTACTCGAAGCGCTTGCGCCACTTCTGGCCGTCGGAGTTGTACTCGATTTCCTCTATCTTCCTGCCGTCGGCATTGAAGGTGGTAATGTGGTCCAGTACCTTGTTGTTTCCCTTGGGGTCTGTGTTCCACTCCTTGATGACCAAGTTCTTCTTGTTCATCTTGGCGGCCTCCTGGGCCCCTGCCGCCAAGGGGAGAAGCAGCAGGGCCGAGGCTAAAAGTATAAGTATGCGTTTCATAACAAATACAAAGATACAAAATTATCAGTGACCGCCGGGGAAACCGCCGCCGCCCGGGCCGCCCATGCCGCCGCCACCGGGACCGCCCATGCCGGAACCGCCGCTGTAAGCGCTCAGGCTCACGGAAGAGCCGCCGGAAACGCTGGCATCAAAGGCCGCCATGCCGTTAAAGGCCGATGTTCCGCCGCTCACGCTCACGCCGGAGAGCAGGCTGGGCTCCGAAGAGCCGGAAACCACCAGGCCGTTGCCGCCGGAAGAGGGCGTCTTGAAGGCATAGGTGGTGTCTCCCACCGTGAGCCCGTACCAGGTGTTCTTGCTCCAGGAAGAGGCCTGGTAGCAAGCCTGGCCCAAGGAGGCGCCGTTTTCCAGGCCGCCGATGGCAAAGAGGGTTCCGCCGTTCACATACAGCTTGGCACCGCCCTCGGTATTGGCATCCAAGGCCACTTCGGCCCCGCCGGCGCTGATGGCATACACCACCCCGCCCTCGATGTACATGTTGCCGTTGGCATCCAAGGCGTCGTTGCCCGTGGAATAGGCACACACCTGGCCACCAATGATGGCCATCATCCCGGCCGAATTGACGGCGTCGTCACGGGACTGGGCATACACGCTGCCCCCGGCTATCTCTATCTTGCCCTTGGACTCGATGGCCTCGTGGTTGGAGGCGGTGGCCTCGATGCTGCCGTCGGAGATATAGATATTGCCGTCAAACTTGATGCCCTTGGCGCTGGTGGAGTTCTTGGACGAAGAGCTGCCGTAGTTGGAGCCCGTAACCGTCACCTTCACCGTTCCGCCCTGGAAGTAGGCCGGACCGTCGCCGCTGATGCCCTTTCCGCCGGCGCCGGTGCTGGTGGCGATGAGGGTGCCCGCGTTCATGATAAAGAGCTGGTCGGCCTTGACGCCCGCGGCGGCCTTGTAATCCTTGTCTTCGCTGTCATAGGCGGTGCCGCCGGTCACCTTCGCGGTGGTAACGCCCCCGTTGATGAGCACCAGGGAATCCGAGCACACGGCTTTTTTCATATCGGCACTGGTAAGGGCGTCGATGGTGCCGCCGGACACCATCACGGCGTCTTTTCCGCGGATGGCATGTCCGGCCGATGAGCTCACCTCCACCACGGGGGCGTCCAGGAAATGGATATAGTCGTCGGAGGTGATGCCGGCCTTGCCGCTGGCTTTTACCGTCAGGGAACCGCTTCCGCTGAAGATGAGCTGGCCTTCGGAGAAGAAGGCGGCTTTTTCGTCTTCATCGGAGGGCGTGGCGGTGTAGGAGGGGCCGTCGGCCAGATAATTCTTGCCGCTCACCACCACGAAGCAGCGCTTCTTGCCCTGGTTGTTGATGGCGGCGCCGGAGGGGTTGGTGATGGAGACGCCGTTGAGCACCAGGGCCTGCTTGTTGTTGGAGTAGAGCTTCAGGAAACCGTTGGTGGTTGTGCCGGAGAGCTCGTACTTCACTTTTTCGGAGGTGGAGGTGTTGTCTATGGTAACCTGGTTGCCCGCCACCGTTACAATGCCGTTGTCGTCGCCGGTGACGGTGGCGCCGGTGTTGTCGGAGAAGACGATGGAGATGGTACGGGCGAACGAAGTGTTGGCAATGAGGTCTTCCGGATCTTCGGTCACCTCCAGGGTGGTGGCGCCGGTAACGCCGGAGCTGCCGCCTCCGTTTCCGTAGATGTCATTGTTGGAAGGGATGGCTTCCTTCCCGCATCCTGCCAGGGCTGCAACGGCCACGGCCAGGGAAAATAATTGAACCGTCTTCATAATAGAAAGGTTTTA
>CAMOKK010000079.1 GCA_946617545.1 uncultured Bacteroidales bacterium
CTGAGCTGAAAGCCTATTCCCAAAGAGGAAAGTTTTCCGAGGAACGCCTGCTCAAAGGCGTTCCTTTCTATTTTCCGGGTCATGTGGAGGTAGAGTTTCCCGTTGTAGCCTATGCAGGAGAAAGCGCCGCTGTTGCCACGCTGGCGGCCCAGGATGAAGTCCAGGTCCTTTACATAGGGAGTCATGGCTTCCGGAAGTTGCACAAGTCCCATGTTGGAGAGAGTCTGTGAGCAGAAGCGGTCTCCGTGGAGCAGGTTGATGATGTCAATGATAGGGTGCTTTAAGGCCAGGGGAAGCATCCGCACAATCAACATCTCTTCCAGCTCCACGTTGGCGGCAATCTTGGGTTCCAGCTGCTCTCTTTGCAGGTCTTGGGCCTTCTGGGCCTTTACGGCCGATACCAGCTGTTCAAAGCTCAGGTAACCCTCCCGGACATCCACCCCCAGATTCACGTAGGAGGAGAAATTCCGCACGGTCCGGCTGTCATAAAAAGGACGCAGATTCACGGGTACGGATACCTTGAGGGCCGATTTCTTTTTCTTCGACGGGTCAGTGCGATGCTCCTCCTGCAAGGCCCAGAGCATGGCGGCCGTGAGGAGTTCCGTGACAGTACAGGCAAAGCGCCGGCAGACCGTTTGAATCTGTTCTATCCGGATAACGGCCCGAAGATCCCGCACAGCGGCGTGGGGGAGTGCATGCCCCCGGATGTGATAGGCGTCCGCATTTTGCTCCAGCCGCCCGTGACGGCCGCTGAAAACGGTCTTGAAGCTGTCTTCCACCTCAAAATAGGCTGGCCGAAGTTTCGGGTCCAGTACCAGGCGGTTGTAGCGGATGGAGACGCCGTATTTCAGCCGGATGTATTCGCCCGTGAGGGTGAGCAGGAAACACAGGGCGCCGTTTCCGTCGGCCAAGGCGTGAAAGACATCCAGATAAAGGGTGGCGCCCTCTGCGCTTACGCGGTACAGCAGGCCCTTCTGCTCCTGGAAGTCGGGATGCCTCAGCGGCGTCAGGGGCAGCAGGGTGGGCACGGCCTCTATGCGTTTGAGGTACCACCAGAAAGCGCCGGCCTTGAGGCGGCAGCGGAAGGTGGGAATACGCTCGGAAACCGTTTCCAGGGCTTTTTGAAGTATCTCCCTGTCTATGTTTTCAGACAAGGTAACCTTCATTCTATATTGGGAGCAGTAATGCTTGGACATGGACGCAGGGTAAATGTTGGCTGCGTTGTCCAGTTTCAAGATGGCGGGAATTGCAGTTGTCATTTCGTTTTATCCTTTTGTTGCTGCAAAATTACCGATCCTTCCCGGGCCGATAAAAGAAATGTCACCTCTGAGGTGCAGAAGTGACAAAAAACGCTATGCAGGGACGAAAGGGCATATTTTGGGACGAAAATAATGCCTCGGGGAGATTCGTCCCTTTGTCCCTACCAGCCTTTCCGGATGTTTTCCGCCATCTCGTGGGCCAGCCTGGCGCGGGCCTCGCGGGAGTACCAGGCAATGTGGGGGGAGAAGAGCAGGCGCTCCGGATGCAGCAGGTGCAGGAGGGGACTGTCGGCCGGAAGGGGTTCCTTTACATAAACGTCCAATGCGGCTCCGGCGATGCGTCCCTCGTCCAGGGCGCGGGCCAGGTCGGCTTCTACGGCAATGCCTCCGCGTCCGGTGTTCACCAGGTAGGCCGTGGGTTTCATCCGGCACAACTCCTCATAGCCGATGAGCCCGGCCGTCCGTTCATTGTACGGCGCGTGGATGGAGATGACATCGGCCTTTTCCAAGAGTTCCGGAAGGGAGACGGAGGGATAATCCTTGCAATGCGAAGTACCGGAGGTGGAATAATAAATCACTTCCATTCCCATGGCGCGGCCGATGAGAGCCACTTTCTGGCCGATGGCACCCATGCCCACGATGCCCAGCGTTTTCCCCGCGAGCTCGATGAAGGGATGCTTGAAATCTACATGCACAGGGTTCCGGCTGTAGGCCCCGCTCCGGACAAAGTCCTGATAGTGGAAGGCGCCGCCGACCAGGTTGAGAATGTGCATCCAGGCGGTCTGGGCCACCGAATCCGTGGAATAGGCCGCCACGTTGCGCACAATCACGCCCCGCTCCGTACATAGTTTCACATCGATGTTGTTCATGCCGGTGCCGGCTTCGCAGATGAGCTTGAGCCTGGGGGCCGCGTCCAGGAAGGCCTGGTCCACAATCACCTTGTTCAGGCAGGCTACATCGGCATCTTTTACCCTTTCACGGGCCTGAAGCGCCGTGGAAGAAGGGTAACAAACCAACTCCCCGAGGGAGGCCATTTCTTCCAGGGAAACGTCACCCATGGAGATGGCGTCTAAAAATACAATTTTCATGAATACAAAAATAATAGAAAATTTGTATATTTGATGTCAATAATGGCCAGTGTAAAAGAAATATTGGGCCGGATAGACCCTCAGGCCCCTTATTCCATGGTGGTGGAAGCCTCCGTGCGGGACTATTGCGTCCTCTCCCTGCAATTCCTGAAAGGGGAGGCCGACTATGCCCGCTATTTCCAGAGCGTGCTTCCCGGCCCTTTCGAGGCCATGGAGAAGGAAATATCGGCCCGCCGCTGCGCCTCCGAAAGGTATTGCATTCAGCTTTATAAGCCTTCCGAGGAGGCCCTTCTGGCCGATGCCATTGCAGACCTGGCCTTCGCACAGGCGGAACGGCTCACCCTGGTGACGCCCTCCAACCCCCAGGCCGATGACCGGGAACGTGCCATGGTGTATATCGTGGGCGTCTATACGCTGATGGCCCTGGCGCTCCATGACCGCACGGACTTTGCCGTACTGTTTCTGGAGGCCTGGGCCAACTTCAACGCTTTTGCCAGCGCCCGGGTAATCCGCCGTCATTATGACCGCAGCTGGAACAGCCGCTACGAATCCCTCTTTTATCCGCTGGGATAGTTACTTGGTCTTGATGCTGGCTGCACCGGATTTGTGCTTCTCAATCTGAGGGCAGTCCAGCTCCCGGGCGTCGATATCACCTGCACCGGATACGCTCAGGCTGGCATAGCCCGCCTTGCCGGAGAGGTCTACATCGCCGGCACCGCTGATGCTCACATAGAGTTTCTCCACATCCAGCCCCTGCGCATCCAGGTCTCCGGCACCGCTCACGGAATACGTGAGACAGGGGACTTGGATGTCTTTCATCTCGCAGTCTCCGGCTCCGCTGATGGAGATGGTCAGATCCTCTGCAGAGTGGACGCCGGTAATGTCAACATCGGCCGCTCCGCTGACCTTGAGGCTTTTGAGGAGCGGGGACCCGACAAAAATTTCAAATTCCTTGGCCTTGATCTGTACCTTGTCTTTGGTTTTAAGGACAAGCGTTCCGTCCTCCACCTTGAAATCCAAGTAGTCGAACACCTCCGCATTGGCTTTCACCCGCACGTACTCATCGGCGGTCTGGACATACTTGAGGTCGGCCTGGCCGCTCACGACAATCTTGTCAAAACCGCTGAGACTGTCCAGCATTCTGTCTTGAACTTCGCCGTTGCAGACAACGCGTTTCCCTCCGCCAAAACTCTGGCCCAGGTTTACGGAGCAGGTGCAGCCGGACAAAAGGGCCACAGCGCTCAAAGCAATCAAAAATCTTTTCATGGTCGTTTTTATTTGTTGAATATACTTACATCCAAGCCCAGCAGTTCCATCTTCCGAAGGATGGCGGGCACTTCTTTTTCCAGAAATTCGGCCTTCTGGGAGGCCAGAATCTTCTCCCGTGCATCGGTCGATATGAAATAGCCGATTCCGCGTTTGTTGTAGATTATTCCGTCAGCGGTCAGTTTTTCATAGACGCGCATGACGGTATTGGGGTTCACCCCAATCTGTGCACCGTACTCGCGGACCGACGGGATGCGCTCATCGGCCTTCAGGGCACCGGAAAGGATGTTCTCGCAGAACAGCTGGGCAATCTGAAGATAGATGGGTTTTTCTCCGTGAAAGTCCATGATTCTAATGCTTTAAGGTTTTGATTCTGTAGAAGATGCCATAGGCAAAGACGAGGGAAACGACAGCGCACACGGCCGTGGTCCATTTGAGGCTTTGGCGGGCAAAGACCTCCGCCTCGGCCAGGTCATTGATTTCAATGGAATAATTGATTCCGAGGAAGGTGGCCAGCGAAGACCAGACAATGCTGAAGCCGAAGACCAGCAGGATGGCCCAGAGAATTTTGTTGCGCTTGAACGTGATGCCGCAAAGGAGGAAATACAGGTAGTTGAAGCAGTGCGAAACCACCAGGGGCAGGACAAAAAGCTTCAGATTCCAGGTGGTGTTGTACTCGGTGTTGGCCTCTTGCAGCGCCTCATTCATCTCTTTGAGGCCCTGGGAGGCAAAGGTGAGCAGCACTTTCCCGTAGGTGGGATCGGCCAGGCTCAGGATGCCGTCCACTGCGGCATAGGTGCCCAGGAATGCCACGGGAATCACGATGAGGGTAATGATAATCATGGACAGCCATTTTTCAAAGGCCGATGCCGGAATCATGAGCCAGGCGGCCCCTTTCCTCCGGTCTGTCAGGTAGCCGTAGGTGCGGGCCTGATACAATTGCAGAACCACGGCGGAGAGAATGAAAACAATCAAGCGACCCCTAAAGCCGGGAGCCTGCCAGACATGGTTGAAGGTGGCGTTGAAAGCCACGCCGACAATATAGAAAATCAGACCGGCCAGGCCAATCACGATGGCGGCTTTCATGTGGTTGCGCCACATCTGGGTGAGGTCGTATTTGAAATAGGTCAAGAAACGCTGGCCGGAGAATACTTCGTTTTTCATAAGGCTACTGGAATAAGGCTTTAACTACATCTTTGTGGGAATGGACGGCGTTGAAGAGGGCCTCCAGGTTCACCTTGGACTCTTCGCCGGTAGTATTGGGATACACCTGGATGGCACCGGAGGGCGTCTGCTCCAAGTAAAGGGCGCCCGGATGAAGGGCCGTTCCGTAGTCGAAATAGAGCTTTTCGGAGATGGTCTGCAGGCTGGCATTCAGCAGCACGGCTTCCTTGTCCAGGATAATGATAGGGTCGATGATTTCTTCCAGATCCCGCACCTGATGGGTAGAGATGATGATGGCGCTTTCTTCCGAGGTGTACTTGGTGATGGCCCTGCGGAACTGGGACTTCGAGGGGATGTCCAGGCCGTTGGTGGGCTCGTCCATGAAATAATGGCGGGCGTTGCAGGCCAGGGCAAAGGAAATCCAGGTTTTCTTGAGCTGGCCGGCGCTCATGGAATCCATCAGCTGGTCCGGGTCCACCTCGAACTCCTTGAGGATGGATAGATATTTATCAAAGTCAAAGGCAGGCCAGAGTTTTCCGTTTTCCTTTCCAAACTGGATGGCCGTATTGTGTACAGGAGCCACTTCGTCCGGCAGGTAAAACTGTTCGGCCAGCAGGGAAGGGGTACGGTCAAAAGGATCCCGACCGTCCGTTTCGATGGTGCCGGTCTTGGGCTTCTTGAGGCCGCAGAGGAGGGTGAGGAGGGTGGTTTTACCCACACCGTTTTCTCCCAGGAGGCCGTAGATATTGCCTCCCTTCAGTTCCAGGTTGATGTCGTTAAGCACCTTCTTGGAACCGTAGCTGAATGACAGGTTGTTGACGTTTATCATAACTTTTCAGTGTATTAGTTCATTAGTACACTGCAAAGGTATGAATAAAAATTTAAATAGCAAAAATATTATTGAGAAAATTACCTTGACAGTTAACTTTCAATCACTCAAAGAGTTATTATACATTTCTCGTTCAAAAAACGAACGAGAAATAGTATATAAACGCATGATATAGAGCAAGTTAGTTGTCAAGGCAAATGGCGTTTACGCCAGGCTTCAGGAGTGAGTCCCGTATATTCTTTAAAGGCGTGGGAGAAATTGCTTCTGTCCAAGATACCTACTCGGCGGCCGATAAGGGATACGGGGGCCTCGGGCTCCTGAAGGAGAAGTATCTTGGCGTCTTCTATGCGAAGGCGGGTACGCCAGCTGCGGAAATCGGTGCCATCGGCCTTAAAAAATCTATATAAGGTAGAGGAGGCCAGGCCCATGCTGGCGGCGGCTTCCGAAGCGGAGCGGTATGGGAGGCGGTAGCTCCTGTCTTTCACCCACTTGTCCAGAATGGATTGGATGCGTTCCTTAGACAAGGAAGAAGAAAGAGCCTGCTCTTTGTGGAACAGGCTCTTGAAATGATCTTTGATGGATTTCTTACCAGCCCAGGACATAGGAGAAAATGAGCGGTGCCACAATGGTGGCGTCGGACTCTACGATGAACTTGGGCGTTTCCGGAGCCAGCTTGCCCCAGGTGATTTTCTCGTTGGGGACGGCACCGGAATAGGAACCGTAAG
>CAMOKK010000080.1 GCA_946617545.1 uncultured Bacteroidales bacterium
TGTGACCAAAGTCCTTGTTTACATAGGATGCGCAAGGGAATCAAAACCATGCATTTATATGAGCCGGCAGAATTTCTGCTGCGCTTTGTGGCACCCCGGCTGGAATTCCATCCCACCGATACGCCCGTGGCCGTACACGTGACTTGCTCCACCCGCCTGATGGGGCTTAAAGACAGCCTTATAGAGCTGGCCCGAAAATGCTCCAACAATGTGTATGTGCCGGAAGAGATTGGCTGCTGCGCCTATGCCGGAGACAAGGGCATGACCCATCCGGAGGTGAACGCCTATGCGCTCAGGAAGCTGAAACAGGCCTTGAAAGAGCATGGAATCAAGGAGGGATACTCCAACAGCCGCACCTGCGAGATAGGCCTTTCCACCAACGGGGGAGTCACCTACCGCTCCATCGTATATCTGGTAAACGCCTGTACTACTGCTTCTTCTTCTTAATCTTGCGGATAGGGTCGCAAGTGAGGCCGATACCCAGCTTCTGGAAGGTCTTGCGGTCCACCTCGCTGAGCATCACCGTGGAATGCACCTGGGCTCCCAGCAGCTTAGGAAGCTGGTCCAGGGCGTGGAGGCAGTTCTCGTCTATGAGGCTCATCATGGAAATGGCCACCAGCACCTCGTCCGTATGCAAACGGGGATTGTGACCGTGCAGGTAGGTTACCTTGGTTTTCTGGATGGGGGTAATCATCTGCTGGGGAATGAGTTTCACGTTGTGGGCAATGCCGGCCAGGTGCTTGATGGCATTGAGCAGCAGGGCGGCGCTGGGGCCCAGCAGGGGGCTGGTTTCGGCCGTGATGATGGTTCCGTCTTCCAGTTCGATGGCGGCCGTGGCCACGCCGCACTTTTCCAGGCGCTCACGGGCCGCCACGGTGGTTTTGCGGTCTTCCGTGGTAATTTTGGCCTTCTTCATTACCAGGGCTATCTTGTTCACCTCGTTCTCCGTAGCCTTGCCATCGGCAAAATTGCAGAGAGAATGATAGTAACGGCGGATAATCTCCTGGCGGGAGGCTTCGCGGCACACCTCGTCGTCACTGATGCAGTAGCCAATCATGTTCACGCCCATGTCGGTGGGCGACTTGTACGGAGAATCCCCGTAAATGTCCTCGAACAGGGCGTTCATCACCGGGAAAATCTCGATGTCGCGGTTGTAATTGACGGCTGTGGCGCCATAGGCGTCCAAGTGGAAGGGGTCAATCATGTTCACGTCTTCCAAATCGGCCGTGGCGGCCTCGTAGGCCATGTTTACGGGGTGGGAGAGGGGGAGGTTCCAAACGGGGAAGGTCTCGAATTTGGCATAACCGGCTTTTACCCCGCGCTTGTTTTCCTGATACAGCTGGCTCAGGCACACCGCCATCTTACCGCTGCCGGGGCCGGGGGCCGTCACCACCACAAGGGGCTTGGACGTCACCACATAGTCATTCTTGCCAAAGCCCTCGTCGGAATCAATCAAGGCCACATTTTGGGGGTATCCTTCAATGGTATGGTGATAGTAGACGGTAATGCCCATGTTCTCCAGTCGCTTGCGGTAGGCCTCTGCACTGGCCTGTCCGTTGAAGTGGGTAATCACCACGGAATTCACGCTCAAATCGAGGTCCATGAATTCGTCCCGCAGACGCAGCACGTCCATGTCGTAGGTGATGCCCAGATCGCTCCTTATCTTGTTTTTCTCAATATCAACGGCGCTGATGACAATGATGATTTCCAAATCTTCCTTGAGCTGGAGGAGCATCTGCATCTTGCTGTCCGGATGGAAGCCCGGCAGCACGCGGCTGGCGTGGAAATCGTCAAAAAGCTTTCCGCCGAATTCCATGTACAGTTTGTCGCCGAATTTGGCGATGCGCTCCTTAATGTGCTCAGATTGAATCTTCAGATATTTCTCGTTGTCGAACCCGTATTTCATAAAAGTGCAGATTGATAAATACGGGTTGCAAAATTAAGCCGATTTTCGGAATCTTCAAAAAAAATTCGTAACTTCGGAAAATAATAAAATTTAGAAACAGTCCGAATATGAAAAAGACCTTCCTTCTGGCAGCGCTGCTGCTTTCCGTCGGAGCCTTCGCCCAAAATCCCAAGGGCGGCATTTCCGCCGAAATGCTCTCTCAGCTGGCCGGCTCCTACCAAGGCAACGGGACCGACAAGGCCCTCCGCAATGCGCTCAACGCCGCCTCCATCAATGTCCTGGCTGCATCGGCCGACAAAATAGCCATGATTGACACCCATTTCAGCGACGAGGTGAAGACCAAGGGAAGGACCAACCAGCTCTCGTCGGGCCGATGCTGGCTTTTCACCGGCCTGAACGTGCTCCGCGCCCGCATGATAGAAAAGCACGACCTGGGCGCCTTCACCTTCTCCCAGAACTACCTCTTCTTCTACGACCAGCTGGAAAAGGCCAATCTGTTCCTGCAGGGCATCATCGACACGGCCGATAAACCCCTGGAAGACAGGACGGTGGACTGGCTCTTCTCCAATCCCATAGGGGACGGGGGACAGTTCACCGGCGTTTCCAACCTGGTGATGAAATACGGTGTGGTGCCCTCGAATGTGATGCCGGAAACCTATGCCGCCAACAACACTTCGCAGATGAGCGGCCACATGGCCACCAAACTGCGGGAAGACGGCCTGCGGCTGCGGGCGGCCAAGGCCAAGGACCGGCCTGCTATGAAGCTGCAGATGCTGAAGGAAGTATATCGCATCCTGGCCCTCTGCCTGGGGGTTCCGCCCACCGAATTCACTTGGGCCCGCTACAACTCCAAGGGAGAGTTCGTGAGTGAAAAGACTTATACGCCCCAGTCTTTCTATCAGGAGTTTATCGGCGAAGACCTGGAGAACAACTACATCATGGTGATGAACAACCCGGCCGTGGAGTATGGCAAGGTGTATGAGATTGAGTACGACAGGCATGTCTATGACGGACAGAACTGGGTTTACCTCAATCTTCCCATCGAAAAAATCAAGGAGATGGCCATTGCCTCCATCAAAGACAATACGGCCCTGTATTTCTCCTGCGACGTGGGCAAGTTCCTGGACCGTAAACGCGGCATCGCAGACCTGGGCAACTTCGATTACGGCTCCCTGCTGGGCGTTTCCTTCGGCATGAACAAGAAGGAGCGTATTCAGACGCATGCCAGCGGCTCCACCCACGCCATGACGCTGATTGCCGTGGACATCAAGGACGGAAAACCCGTCAAGTGGATGGTGGAAAACAGCTGGGGAGCCGACAGCGGCTACAAGGGCAATATCATCATGACGGACGAATGGTTCAATGAATACATGTTCCGCCTGGTGGTGGAGAAAAAATACATCCCGGCCGATGTGATGGCCCAGATGAAGCAGAAGCCCATCCTCCTGCCCGCCTGGGACCCGATGTTCGCCCCGGAGGAGTAAAGTTTATGTTTCAATGAAAGTGTATAACATTCGGATACTATGAAGTCTATTACCAAACTTTCCGTTTTACTTGCGGCTGTTGCCGTACTTGCGGCTCCGCTTTCTTCGCAAGCCCAGGACAAGACCATCAAGAGGAAGGTGGCTATCGGCCGCTTCACCAATGAGACGCAGTATGCCAAAGGGCTTTTCTATGACAAGGAGAATGACCCCATGAGAAAGCAGGCGCTGGATATCCTGTCGGCCAAACTGGCCGCCAGCGAAAAGTTCATCCTCCTGGAAAGGGAAGACCTTGACGTGCTGGTTGCGGAGGCCGGAGCTGACATGAACAAGATTGGGGCCGATTACATCATTCTGGGCTCCATCACGGAGTATGGCCGCAAGGCGGAGGGCCAGCAGAAGGTGTTCTCTTCCACCAAGACGCAGACGGTGGAAGCCGGGGTCAGCATCCGGCTTGTTGAAGCCGCAACCGGCCTCATTATCTATTCCGACGAAGCCAAAGGATATGCCGAAACCACCACCAAACAGACTTTGGGCGTGGGCGGAACGGCCGGTTTTGACGCCACACTCAGCGACAAGGCCATTTCCGCCGCCCTGAGCCAGCTGGTAGAAAACATTATCAACAAATGCATGGACAAGCCCTGGAGGTCCTACTTCCTTTCCGTGGAAGACGGCTCTTACATCATCTCCGGCGGTGCTTCCCAGGGGCTTTCGGCCGGAGACAGTTTCCATGTTTACAAAAAGGGGAAAATTGTCAAGAATCCGCAGACCGGGCTTAACATTGAACTGCCCGGGCAGAAAATCGGCCTGGTGTCCGTGCAGTCCACTTATGGCGAGACGCCGGAAACCGAAATTTCTTTCTGCACTTATGACGGCGAGGCCCTCAATCCGGAGAACCTGGGCCAATATTATATCTCTGACAAATAAAAGCACATGAAAAAGATTATTTTTACCCTGATAGGCGCCCTGATGCTTTGCAGCTGCGGCGTAGGCTCCTACTCTGTTTCTTCCGGCAAGGCCGACGAGGGGATGATTTCCTTTGTGAGCGCGGATAAGACGCCCATTACGGTGACCATCGACAATGTGTCCCATGATGTATTTACCGTAAAGACAAAAGCATGGCACAAGGACAGGGATATCAAGAAAACAACCCAGAACACCATCTTCCTGGCTCCCGGAAAACACCATGTCGTAGTGACCATGAATGGCAAGGAGGTCTGCGACAAGACTGTTTTCATCTCCGTTCAGGAGCATAAAATCATTGAGTTATGAAGAAGATAATCCTTCTGACGCTGGCCGCCGTACTGCTTTCCTCCTGTGGAAGCACCAAAACCTTGTACTATTGGGGAGGGAACCAGGGCGGAACAAGCGCCTACGAAAATCTGGCTTATCAGTCTTACAAGAAACAGACGCCGGGGAGCATCTGCAACCTGGTGGCGGTCTATGAAAACATGGTCAGCAATCCGGGCGGAACCCGCCAGGTGCCGCCTCCCGGCATTTGTGCCGAATATGGATATCTGCTTTTGCAGCCCGAAACGGCCGATACATTCATGAACAATGCCACATCGGCCCAGAAAAAACTCTTCAGTTCCCAAGACTACAACGCTTTGTTCCTGGAAAGAGGAAAGGAGATGCTGGAGAAGGAAATAGAGTATTATCCGGAATCGGCCAAGTTCATCAGGCCTTTAATCAAAAGACTCGTGAGGTAATATGAAAAAATTGTTTCCCATTGTTGTCTTTGCCGCCCTTCTGTGTTCTTGCGGTACGGCAAACCAGGTGACAAGAGAGTCGCAGTATGCGGCCATGTACAACAACATGCCCGTCACCATTCTGGTCATGCCTCCCATCAACAATACCACCCACGTGGAAGCGAAAGACCTGCTCTACACTTCCATCAGCCGCCCCCTGGCCGAGGCGGGGTACTACGTGATTTCTCCGCTTCTGGCCATGGATGTCCTGAGGGCGGAAAGCGCCTACGATGCCGAGCTGTTCATAGACAAGCCCCTGACGATGTTCAGGGACTACTTCGGGGCCGATGCCGTGGTTTTTTCCCAGATTGACGAGTGGGAAAAGAAAGGATTCGGCATCGAGACCAAGATTCGGTATATCATCAAATCCGCCGCTTCCGGAGAAATCATTTTTGACCGAAGTTGCGACCTGTACCTGGACCTGCAGGTGAAATCGGGCAGCAACTCGGCTTTGGCTGCGCTGGTGGAACTGGCGGCATCGGCCATCGTAACGGCAACCACCGACCACATTGTCGCGGCAAGGAAGGCGAACTACTTCATTTTCCGTGATATTCCCAGAGGCAAGTACAGCCCCCTGTATATGCAGGACAAGGAAGTCATTGCCGAGAAAAAAGACATCAGGGCCACCGTCAAGTAAGAGGCCTAACGCACGCCTATAAGAAGGGTCCACACCAGGAAACGGAGCGTTCTGCCCACCAGAAAAAGGAGGGCGGTAAGCCAGGGATTGGTCTTGTAGAAACCCAGGCCGATGGAGAAGATGTCGCCGACTATCGGGAACCAGCTCACCAGGGCCAGCCAGATGCCGTATTTGTCGATATAGGCCTTTTGCTTTTCCAATTTGGCACGGTCTATCTTGAAGAGTTTCTCTATCCAGTCCCATCGGCCTATCCAGCCCAGGCCGAAGGTGGTAAGGTTGCCAAGCCAGTTTCCCGCTACGGCCACCGCCAGGCAGGCCCAGGGGTTGGATGTCATCTGAAGCGCCGTGATATACAGGACATCGGCACTGAAGGGGACCACCGTCGCCGCCAGAAAAGTGCCGATAAACAGGCCCCACAGGCCCCAGGCGCCCAGGTCCGGCAGGTGATTCAGATACTCTGTAAGGTCTGCTATAAGTATCATT
>CAMOKK010000081.1 GCA_946617545.1 uncultured Bacteroidales bacterium
GGCTCGGCGTTTACTTCGGGCTGGGGGTTCTTGTTGCAGCTGAAAAGCAAAGAGATGGCGGCCGTCAGGCACAGAATGGGTAAATGATTCTTTTTCATGATTTTAGAATTTTATTAAGTATAATTACGGTTTTTCAGCATTCAAATTATAGCGTTGGATGAGCGCATTGATTTCCGGGTCCAGGTTGCCCCGGAAAATGTAGGAGCGGTCTTCATGACAGGCATTCAGATAACATTGGACGGCATTCTGCGGGTCTTCTTTCCGGGCATAGAGGAGGGCCAGCATGTAGTTTACCTGCGGGGTGCGTTCCATCTGTTCCAGGATGGCCATGGCCGATGCATTGTAGTCCAAGGAGACATAGGCGATGGCGGTATTGTAATCCCGGTAGTCTTTCAGGTAGGAAAGCGCTTTTTCGTATTCCCGGTCCTTGAGGGCCTGCACGCCCCACAGGTAAACGCTGTCCACTTCCGTTGTGTGAACGGTGTCCTTGACCATCCCTTTCCGGTGCAGATGGAAGTCGAAGCGGACGGTGCGCAGACGGGGATACAGGTTCTCCCGCAGATAGCGGTAGCTCCCCAGCTGCTGCAAGCCCCTTTCCCTTTCGTCGGGACTGCCCAGGGCCGATAATTCCCGGTACCGCTGTTTGTCGGCCGCCTTCAGGAGGGTGTCCTTCTCTACCAGGGCATCCAGCATGCCCCAGTTCTCCGCATCGTAGCGGGGGATAAAGCGGATGGGCGCTTTCTTTTCGGCCCTGTAACTGTCGTCCATGGACAGCATGACGCCGCGGCTTCTGAGAAGAGAGTCTTCCCGCCGTTTCAGGAAGGCCTGGTAGTAGTCGGAAACCGCCTTCGAGCGTTGGATGGAAAGCTTTTCATTGCTGGAAAAAGTGCCCTCCGGCGAGCAGGAGGCCGTAATCACGATGGAATCCAGGTCAAACTCCTTGTCTTCCACCAGGCTCAGCAGATTCTGCTTGATGCGGCTCATCTCGGAGGGGTTGTTTCCCAGGCTTTCCCGGATGGCGGCCTGCCCCTGTTCGAACTCGATATAACAGGCCGTATTGGCCTGGACGCTTCGGGAAATGACGCGGGTTTTGTAGCGGACGCGCTCATCGGCCAGGTTGCTCAGGGAGCTGATGTAGAAGGTAAGGGGGTCTGTAGGGGGAATCCGGTAAATGACCTGCCCGTCCTGGAAAATCTCTCCGCCCAGCACCACGGACGCTTTCCGCAGCTTGGGCCGGACCCGGATGGTCTGAACATATTCGTAGGCAATGTCTCCGCCGATATGCTGGATTACCGTGTCTAACCTGAGCCCCTCCGAGACAATGGGGGATTTGACGTACTGCCGGAATACTTCGCCTTTGCGCTCAATCTTTCTTCGGTTTATGCGTACACGGAATTGATTGGTATAGTGCTCCAGGGCCTGCTGCTCCGTAATGCCGAAGGCCGATGAAAAGGCCTCGTCCGACACTTCGCTGCTGTCGGTCCTGAAGCTGTAAATGGCGGGGATGTTCCTTCGGAGGAAATTCTCCAGCTGCCGGCGGTTGACAAAGCGCAGGGAATCGGCAGAGATGGAATCCAGAAAGCGCTGATATTGCTGATAACCCTTTAACTGCGCTTTCCGGTAGGCACTTCCCGTAATGAGGACGGGCTCCAGGCGGATACTGTCTTCCAGGACAAACAAGTCGGGATAGAAACGCAGCTGCCAATCGCTGTCCTGCATTTTCCCGGGAACCAGAATCTGGAAGCGGAGGTCTACGGCGCCGCCCCTTTCCGCCACATTGCGGAAGCGGGCGGTGACGCGGGCCGCGTCCAGTGTTTCGTGGGCCACCATTTCGCCGTTCTCGTCTTTCACGGCCTTCATGATGATGACTTCACGCCCCTCCGGGTCCTGGATAACCAGGGTGTCCCGCTGGACGGCGATATCGGCCTCCAGGGTGGGGAGTTCTCTTTCCTGGGTAAGCGAAAGCTGCGCCGTCACCTGTCCCTCCCTCAACTGCCGGATATGGGAGGTAGGGGCACAGGCACTTGCCAGAACCAGGAAAACGGATAGCAGGAAGCGTTTGGAAACTGTTTTCATGGGTTTAATAATCTCTTTGGGGTTGCATTTTCACATCTTCCCGGGGAAGGATTTCCACGCTATGGGCAATGATGTCCGTTGTGGTACGCTCCTCACCGTTCTGGGTGGTGTATTTGCGGGTGCGGTTGCGCCCCACTACCTTCACCCAGACACCTTTCTGGATTTTGTATAGCTCCTCCAAGGGGATGCGTCCGCCCCAGGCCGATACATTGAACCAGTTGGTCTCGATGATGGAGTTGCGGTCTTTGTCGATGGTGCTGTACTCCGTCACCACGGAAAAATTGCATACGCTGCTGTTGTTGGGAAAAGTGTTTACTTCAGCGCGGCCCACGATGCCGCAGAGTTCGGTCCGATTCAGAAATTCCATTTCTCTTATTCTTTAGTGTTGAACATGTGCCCGTGGTCGGTGCGCGCCTGCCGCCGGGCTCGGAAGCAAAGTAAATGCAGTCCGGTGTGATTTGGGAGCGAGCAGGGGAGCGGAGGTGCAGAAATTGCTGATTTTTATGCTTTTTGTGTGTTTCTGCATGCCGCCGACAAGAAAAAACGACGGCCGTAAAAATGATTCTTTCTATTCCTGTTTTTTGTTGTAGAAGCAAAACAGCAAATATTTGAGAAATGTTTTTTACGATGCTTGGATTTTCCGGAAGACTTTTTCATTTTTGCCCAAAACCGTGCCCATGACCAGCTCCATAAAATACTTCAAAATCCGCCTGCGTTGCATCCAATGCGGTAATGAGATAGTTTCCGGCCGGCCAGACCGCAAGTTCTGCTGTGACAAGTGCAAGAACCTGTGGCACAACCGGAAGCGCTATCCGCTCCGGCAGGGCCTGGAGACGGCGGTGCTGCGCGTGCTGGACAAGAACCACGCTATCCTGGACCGCCTGTATAAGATGGGGGTCACCTCCGTCGACCTCATCACCCTGTCCAACCTGGAATTCGACCCCCATTTCGTCACCTGTTACCGCCGGGCCGGGCGCCGCCAGGTATTCGCCGTCTTCGACATGCAGTATGAGCTTACATCGGCCCGCCTGAAGAACCTGCAGTGCCTGTCGGAGAAAGAGGAGGAGTGAAAGTGGATAATCTGCAATTTTTACGTATATTTGTAGAATTGGAAACAAACAAGACAAAATACGTTATGCAGATTAAGATTAAACCCGTTACCCTGAAGCTCATCGTGATGAACTTCCTGGAGTTCGCCGTCTGGGGCGCTTACCTTACCTCTTTGGGAAGATACCTCGGAAATATCGGCCTGGGAAGCCAGATCAAGTGGTTCTTTGCCATGCAGGGCATCGTGTCCATCTTCATGCCCACCCTCATGGGCATTGTGGCCGATAAGAAAATGGAGGCTCAGAAGGTGCTCTCCCTCTGTCACGGCCTGGCAGGCCTGTTCATGGCCGGAGCTGGCTTCTATTGCATGAGCGCCGGTGACGCGGTCCAGTTCGCGCCCCTGTTCGTCCTCTACAGCCTTAGCGTAGCCTTCTTCATGCCCACCATCGCCTTGGTCAACTCTGTGGCCTATAATGCCCTCGGGAAAGAAGGCATGGACCCGGTGAAGGACTTCCCGCCCATCCGCGTATTTGGTACCGTGGGCTTCATCTGCAGCATGCTCCTCACCAACTTCCTGCACATCGGCGGAGTGGCCATGCAGGACAGCTACACCCAGCTCATCTCTTCCGGCATCCTGTCCCTGGTCCTCTGCGGCTATGCCCTCACCATGCCTTCCTGCCCGGTGAATGCTGCCAAGAAGAATGAGTCCCTGGCCGATGCCTTCGGCCTCAAGGCCTTTACCCTGTTCAAGGATGGCCAGTTTGCCATTTTCTTCATCTTCTCCATGCTCCTGGGTGCATCCCTGCAGATTACCAACGGCTACGCCAACACCTTCCTGGGCTCCTTCGCCGCAGATCCGTCCCTGGCCGATACCTTCGCCGTCAAGAATTCCAACGCCCTCATCTCCATCTCCCAGGCTTCGGAAACCCTCTGCATCCTGCTCATCCCCTTCTTCATGAAGCGCTTCGGCATCAAGAAGGTGATGCTCATCTCCATGTTTGCCTGGGTGCTGCGCTTTGCCTTCTTCGGTGCCGGTAACCCCGCCATGCCCGGTGTGTTGCTGTTCATCCTCAGCTGCATCGTGTACGGTATGGCCTTTGACTTCTTCAACATTTCCGGCTCCCTCTATGTGGAGCAGAACGCGGAAAAGAGCATCCGTTCCAGCGCCCAGGGCCTCTTCATGATGATGACCAACGGCTTCGGCGCCACTATCGGCACCCTGGCCGCCGGCGCCGTGGTAGATGCCTGCGACGTGTTCAACACCCCCGCCAACTGGCCCATGGCCTGGTACATCTTCGCCGGCTACGCCCTGGTGGTGGCCATCCTCTTCTGGATTCTATTCAAAGACCCCCAGAAGAAGCAGGCGTAAGTTATGGCCGAATCGAATTTCATAGACTACGTACGCATCTTCTGCGCCAGCGGCAAGGGCGGTGCGGGCAGTGCGCATCTGCACCGGGCCAAGTACGTGCCCAAGGGAGGACCCGACGGGGGAGACGGCGGCCGCGGCGGCCACATTATCCTGCGGGTGAATCCCCAGCTGTGGACGCTTATCCACCTGCGTTACCGCAAGGTGGTGAAGGCCGATAACGGCGGCAACGGTGCCGAGGCCCTCAAAAAGGGAAAGAACGGCGAAGATATCATTCTGGAAGTGCCTCAGGGCGTGGTTGTGAAGGACGCCGAGACGGAAGAGGTGATTACCGAGCTGGTAGAAAAGGACCAGGAGTACATCCTCTGCCGCGGCGGAAAAGGCGGCTGGGGCAACGACCATTTCAAGACGGCCACCAACCAGACGCCCCGCTATGCCCAGCCCGGAGAGGAGGGGCAGGAGGGATGGTTCATCCTGGAGTTGAAAGTCTTGGCCGACGTGGGCCTGGTGGGCTTCCCCAATGCCGGAAAGAGTACTCTGCTGGCCGCCATAACATCGGCCAAACCCAAGATTGCCAATTACGCCTTCACCACCCTGGAGCCCAATCTGGGCATCGTGCGGTATTATGACGACCGTTCCTTTGTGATGGCCGATATTCCCGGCATCATTGAAGGCGCCCACGAGGGGCGGGGGATAGGCATGCGCTTCCTTAGGCACATCGAGCGCAACTCCGTGCTTCTGTTCATGGTGGCGGCCGATGAGCCGGATGTGGCCAAGGGCTACCGCATACTCCTGAAGGAGCTGGAGGAATACAATCCAGAGCTGCTGGTGAAAGACCGCGTGCTGGCCGTGACCAAGACAGACCTCATTGACGAAAAGCAGAAAGCCAGGATTGAGAAGAAACTCCCGGCCGATATTCCGCATGTCTTCATTTCTTCCGTGGCCCAGACGGGCCTGAACGAACTCAAGGAACTGCTATGGAAAGCCTTGTCCAATTAGACAGGACGGTTACCCTTTGGCTGAACCAGGCCAATCCGCCTGTCTTGAACGGCTTCTGGCATTTCATGTCGGGCGTGCGCGAGTGGATTCCCCTCTATGTAGTTATCTTGGTCTTCCTCTTTGTGCGTTTGGGCTGGAAAAAGGCCATAGCCGTTACCCTGACGCTGGTTCTGGGGCTGGTGCTTACAGACCAGCTGGCCAATTTGGTTAAGGATGGCGTCATGCGCCTGAGGCCCTGCCGCGATATCTGGATGATTAATCATGGGGTGGTTTGCCCGGACGGCATGATAGGCGGCCTGTACGGCTTTTTCTCCGGCCATTCGGCCAATACCTTCGCCTTTGCCGCCGGTTCCTGGGCGGGCCTTCAACTGAACGACAGAAAGCACCGCTACGGCTGGTATGGCTTGCTCCTGATGACCTGGGCCACCCTGGTGGCTGTGAGCCGCGTCATGCTGGCGGCCCATTATGTGGGGGATATCCTGGTGGGTTGCGCGGCGGGGCTGGCCTTGGGCTTTGCGCTGGCCTATGCCATGCATTGGCTCATTGTCAAAGCACGTCTATAACTTTCTCCATCTGGATGCTGTGGGAGCCCTTGATCAGCACCGTGCATCCTTCCAAGGGGTTTTCTCTCAAATATTCGGCCAGATCCCGGGATGTGGCGAAAGTCTTGTGCGGCGTGCC
>CAMOKK010000082.1 GCA_946617545.1 uncultured Bacteroidales bacterium
CGAAGCAGGGGGCGGCCTTGGAGGTGGCGATGGCGTCGCCCACGCCGTAGCTGTCTATGCAGGCGCCCTGGCGCTCCAGGTCTGTGATCAAGTACTCGTCCAGGCCGTTGGTGGCGAAGATCTTGCATTTGCGGCAACCATGCTGGTCCAGGATGCGGCGCACTTCCTGCGAGAGGTAAGCCAAGTCTCCACTGTCCAAGCGGATGCCGTAACCGGGGGCGTAATTATCGTCAATTCCGTTTTCCTTGAAGGAGCGGATGGCGTTCTTGACACCGCACTTGAGGGTGTCGTAGGTATCTATGAGCAGGATGATGTTCTCTCCGCGGTGGGTCTTGATGTAGTCCGTGAACGCTTTGTGCTCTCCTTCCACGGTGCTGCCGTAGGAGGTGATGAAACTATGGGCCATGGTGCCGGTGGAAGGCACGCCGTTGAAGGCGCCCGTCAGGATGTTGGAGGAACTGGCACAGCCGGCAATCTGGGCGGCTTTTCCGCCATAGACGGCCGCCCAGGGGCCATGGGCCCGGCGGGAGCCGAATTCACTTACCGGCTTGTCCGTGGAGCGGCACACGCGGGAGGCCTTGGTGGCCACGGCCATCTGGTGGTTCAGGATGCAGAGCATGGGCGTTTCCAGCACCTGGGCCTGGATGAGCGGAGCCACTACGATGACTATCGGCTGGTTGGGAAACACAATCTCTCCCTCCCGCATGGTGTAGAGGTCTCCGGTAAACTTCATGGTGCTCAGGTACTTGCGGAATTCCCTGTATTCCTCCCCGGGGAGGAATTTCTCATAGAAACTCTCCGGCTCCGTGCCCAGGCCCTTGACCAGTTCTATTACTTCCTCGGTACCGCTCACCACGGCCCAGTTGTTGTTTTCCGGGGCCTTGCGGTAAAAGAGGTTGAACACGGCCATCTGGTCCTGTTTTCCACAGTCAAGATAAGACTTTCCCATGGTGTACTGGTACTTGTCCGATACGTAGGCGTTATTAATCTGTTTCATCTTTAAAAATTAGGGTCTTACAAAGATAGTGTTTTTTCGTATCTTTCTGTTCTTGGCAAAAACGAATTAATAATGGATTATCCATTATTTGGGAATACTACTGATGCGATAAATTTGGGTTTAAAGTTTAAATTAAGACCAAGCGAAAAAATACGGACTCTCTCAAGTGGAATTGGCTCCACAGAAAATAAACGCAAGTGATGAAAATCCCTGATAGAAGAACGCCTTCGGAGGCTTATTGAATAACAAACAGACGTGCAATTACAAGGAAATTGCTTATCTTTGCAGACTGACTTGTAAAAAAACCTAAAGGCATGAAAATGAACATTCCCCTGATGGGAACACTGCTGGGCCTGTCCCTGATTGTATGCCCCGTCCTTTATATCTATGTGGGTCCGGCCCTGGACGCACAGCAGCTCCAGGTACTTAAGACCCTGGGCATGGTGGCCGCCTGCAGCGCCCTCTGGTGCTTTGTGGTGGGTGAACTTACCGGCAACAACTCCCAGATGGACAAGCTCTGGAGCCTGCTTCCCATTGCCTACACCTGGATTATCGCCGTGAACGGCGGCATGTCCCTGCGCCTTGTGGTGATGGCCGTCCTGGCCACCCTCTGGGGCGTCCGCCTTACCTTCAACTTCGCCCGCAAGGGGGCCTACAAACTCAAGTTCTGGGAAGGGGAGGAAGACTACCGCTGGGCCGTCGTGCGTGGCGGCGCCCCCTTCAACAACAACAAGTTTGCCTGGGGCGTGTTCGACCTCTTTTTCATCAGCATCTACCAGAATGCCCTGGTGCTCATGATTACCTTCCCGGCGCTGGTGTGCATGGGCTCCGAGAAGCCCTTCGGCTGGGTGGATGCCCTGGCCGCCGTGCTCACCCTGGCCTTCATCATCTACGAAACCGTGGCCGATGAGCAGCAGTGGGCTTTCCAGACGGCCAAGTGGAAGATGATCAAGGAAGGAAAGAAGCTGGAAGACCTGCCTGCCCCGTACAACAAAGGCTTCAACACGGTGGGCCTGTGGAGCCGCAGCCGCCATCCCAACTATTTTGCCGAGCAGGCCATCTGGCTGTGCTTCTATGTCTTCTCCATCGGCGCCGGCATCGGCCTTTTCAACTGGAGCATCATCGGTGCCCTGCTCCTGGTGGTTCTCTTCCTGGGCAGCTCCGCCCTGGCCGAGGAAATCAGCTCCGGCAAATATCCTCAGTATGAGAATTATGTGAAAAGCGTTTCCCGCTTTTTCCCGCTAACCAAATAATATGAGTCAAAATAACACACCCACGCCCCATATAGGAGCGAAATACGGGGAGATTGCTCCCTTTGTGATAATGGCCGGAGACCCGCTCCGTGCCAAATTCATGGCCGACCATTATCTGGAGAACCCCGTCCTGTTCAACAACGTGCGCAGCATGCTGGGCTTCACCGGAACCTACAAGGGCAAACCCGTGAGCGTGATGGGCCATGGCATGGGTATCCCGTCCATTGCCATCTATACCTATGAGCTTTTCCATTTCTACGGAGTCAAGAGCATCGTTCGTATCGGCTCTGCCGGTGCTTGTCACCCGGATCTCAAGATAGGGGACCTGGTGTTGGCCATGGGCGCCTGCACGGATTCCAACTACGCTTCCCAGTACCAGCTTCCGGGCACCTTCGCCCCCATTGCCGACTACGACCTCCTCACCAAGGCGGTAAACACCTGCAAAGAGCTGAATTACCGTTACATGGTGGGCAACGTGCTGTCTTCCGACACCTTCTACTCCGACACGCCCCAGACCGAAAAGTGGATGAAGATGGGCGTCCTGGCCATTGAGATGGAGGCGGCTGCCCTGTATATGAACGCCGCCCGCAGCGGCAACAAGGCCATGGCCCTTTTCACCATCTCCGACCACATCCTCACCGGGGATGCCACCACCTCCGAAGAAAGGCAAACCACGTTCACCAAGATGATGGACGTGGCGCTGTCCCTGTTATAAGATTTGCTGTTTTAGAACTGAAAACACTATGAAAATTCCTGAATCTGAACTGATTATCAATGGAGACGGCTCCGTCTTCCATCTTCATATGAAGCCCGAACACCTGGCCGACAACGTTATCATGATGGGAGACCCCGGCCGCGTGGACATCCTGGCCGATTTCCTCACGGACATCGAGTGCCGCAACGCCTCCCGTGAGTTCGTGTCCGTTACCGGCAAATACAAGGGAAGCCGCATCACGGCCCTCAGCCACGGTATCGGCCCGGACAATATCGATATCGTGATGACGGAGCTGGACGCCCTGGCCAACGTGGATTTCAAAACCCGCGAAGTGAAGCCGGAGCACCGCGCCCTCAATATCCTGCGCATCGGCACGTCCGGCGCCCTGCACGCGGACATTCCCTTGGGAAGTTTCATCCTCTCCCACATCAGCGTGGGTTTTGACGGCGTGATGAACTGGTACGGAAACCGTGAGAAGGTGACCCTTCCCGCCGTGGAGGAAGCCTTCAAGAAGCACATGAACTGGGACCCCAACCTCCCTTCACCCTACTTTGTGAAGGCATCCGACAAGATGATTGACCTGATGAAGGACATTACGGTGAAAGGTGTTACCATATCGGCCCCGGGCTTCTACGGTCCGCAGGGGCGTGTGGTAAGAATGCCGCTGGCCATGCCCCACATGCTGGAAGACATCGAAAGCTTCCGCTTCACCGAGGGCGGAGAGCAGTACCGCATCACCAACTTCGAGATGGAGAGCTCCCCGCTGGCCGGCTTTGCCGCCCACCTGGGCCACAACGCCGCCACCGTGTGCTGCGCCATAGCCAACCGCTATCTCAAGAGCTCCAATCCGGACTACAAGCCCGTCATCCGCCAACTTCTGGAAATCTCCTTGGAGCGGATGGCCACCCTGGGTTAATCAAAGGCAGGACATCATGTCGCTCAGGAGCCCGCCGGAGGTCTGGCGGGTTCCTGCGCCCGCGCCCTGGATGAGCATGGGCGAGGGGTAATCCGCCGTGGTGATGAGGATGGCGTTGTCCGTTCCCTTGAGCGCATACAGCGGGCTTTCGGGCCCTATTTCCTGCAGGCCGATGGCGGCTTTTCCCCCGGCTTCCACCTGGGCTACGTAGCGGAGGACGCGGCCGGCGGCCTGTGCCTTGGCATAGCGCTGGGCCATATCCTGCGGGATGGGTTGGAGGGAGACTTGCGACTCTTCCAGCGGAATGCCCGCCATACGGCTCAGGATGAGAGTCTTGCGGAGGACGTCGCGTCCGGAGAGGTCCGTCATGGGGTCCGGCTCCGTGTAGCCCTTCTGCCGGGCGTCTTCCACCAGGGCGTCCCAATCGGCCCCTTTGTAATTGTCCAAGAGGTAGTTGAGGGTGCCGGAGAGCACGGCTTCCACCTTTTGGAGCCGGTCTCCGCTGCAGGCTACGCGCTGCAGGGTTTCCAGGACGGGCAGGGCGGCGCCCACGGTGGTCTCGAAGCGCAGTTTCACCCCGGCGGCCAGGGCTTCCTGCTGCAGTGAGGCATACTGCTCCCAGGTGCCCGAGAAGGGGATTTTGTTGCAGGCCACCACATGATAGCCGCTGTGGAAGAGGTCCGGATAACGGAAGCCGGTGAGTTCGCTGGCCGTGCAGTCCACGAAAATGGGATTTTCCAGGTTCAGGGAGCACAGCGCATCGATGAAGGACCCGGCGCTGCCGTGGCTCAGGAGGCTCTCCGGAGAGTCTATGCCTTCTGTGTCTATGAAGTATTTCTTGCTGTTGGCCAGGCCGCAGATACGCAGCTCCTTGCCGGTCCTTTGCGCAATGACGGAGGCCTGGGCGCGCAGCATCTCCACCAGGGTCCTGCCCACGCGGCCATAGCCGGCGATGAATACCGGTACCACCTCGCGGGAAGTCTTGTCAAAGAAGACATGGTGGATGGCGCGGATGGCCTCGTCGGCCCGGTCGGAGGGCACAATCACGGAGATGTTCCTTTCCGACGAGCCCTGCGCCGTGGCGCGGACGGGGATGCCGTGGCGGCCCAGGGCGGCCAGCATCTGCCCGGTGGCGCCGCTGTGGCCCAGGATGTCGTCGCCAATCACGCAGACGATGGAATAGCCCGTCTCCACCTTGAGCGGGTTCAGTTTCCCCAGGGAAATCTCGTAGGCGAAGCAGCTGTCGGCCGCCTGGCGGGCCTTCTGGGCATCGGCCTGTGCAATGGCGATGCACATGGAGTGTACGGACGAAGCCTGGGTGATGAGGATGATGTTGATTCCCTTGCGGTAGAGGGCGTCGAAGAGACGGGCGCTGAAACCGGGCACGCCCACCATGCCGCTGCCTTCCAGGGAGATGAGGGCGATGCCTTCCGAATGGGCCAGGCCGATTACGCCGCCGTCGGCCTGCGGGGGATTCTTCTCCACCAGCGTGCCGGGGTTCTCCGGGCAGAAGGTGTCTTTTACGTAGATGGGAATTCCCTCGGCCACAACGGGTTGGATGGTGGGCGGGTAAATGACCTTGGCGCCGAAGTGGGAGAGTTCCTGCGCGGCGCGGTAAGAGATATGGGGAATGGTACGGGCCGACGGGGCCACCTTGGGGTTGGCCGTCATGATGCCGGGCACGTCGGTCCAGATTTCTTCGCGGCGGGCGTGGATGCCCACGGCGAAGAGGGAGGCGGTGTAGTCGGAGCCGCCGCGGCCCAGCGTGGCGGGACGGCCGTCCTGGTCGCGGGCGATGAAGCCGGGCACGATGAACAGCTGCGTGCGGGGATGGCTCCCTATGGCATCCTGCACCCGTTTGTAGGTTACGGCGGTATCTACGCTGCCGCCGTGGAGCGTGACAATCTCGCGGGCGTCTATCCACTGGCAGGTGATGCCCAAGGACTGGAATTTGTCGGCCAGGATGCGGGTAGAGAAAAGTTCTCCGAAGCTCTGCACGGCGCTCAGGCTGGTGGGGGAGAGCTCTCCCAGCAGGCGTACCCCTTCCAGGATGCTGGAAAGCTGGTCAAAGTGTCCGTCCACCGTTTCCTGCGTCTTTTCCTGGCAGCTGGCGGGAAGCAGCTCCCGGATAATCTGGTGATGCCTTTCCTGCAGGGCCCCCAGCCGCGTTTCAAAACTGACTTCCCGGGCGGCGGCCAGCCTGCCCAGGGCGATGAGCTCGTCCGTGCAGCCGCTGATGGCGGAACTCACCACGATGGT
>CAMOKK010000083.1 GCA_946617545.1 uncultured Bacteroidales bacterium
CCCCGGTCTTTTCCTTCTTGCCATACAGGCGGGCGGGGAAAACCTTGGTGTCGTTGAGGACGAAGATGTCTCCCTTGCCGAAATAATCGATGATATCTTTGAACAGACGGTGTTCAATTTCTCCGCTGTCTCTGTGGAGGACCATCAGGCGGGCTTCGTCGCGCCAGCGGGTAGGTTCCTGCGCAATGCGGTCGGCAGGAAGTTCAAAGTTGAATTGTGAAAGTTTCATGTACGCGCCGTATAAGTGATACTTTTATAATACGGAACTTATCTGGAAAAAGTTTCACTTCTTCCCCGCGAGGGCGTTCAGACGGACTTGGGCGCTGGAGCGGTCCGTCTCGGTCTCCCCGTATTGGGCCATGAGGGCGAGGTATTTCCTTTCCAGCTTGACGTCTTTCCTGGCCCGGCCCAGAAGGATGCCGTTGCGGATGGCCGTCAGGTTGGAGGGGTCTTTCTTCAGAACCTGGTCAAAGTACTTCTGGGCTTTTTTGTAGTCTTTTTTGGACAGGTAATAGCTGCCCAGGTTGTTCACATACAGGGGGTCTTCCTTACAGTAGGTGAGCAGGTGCTGGGACAGGGCCAGAAAAGCCTGCGAGCCGCCATCCGTGCCCAGACGGAAAAGGGCGGCACAGTAGTCCTGCATGAAGGCCTTGAACTGCTCCGGGTCCACGCTCCCCAGACCCTCGTACTGCCAGGCGGGATGCTGGCGGAAATGGAGGTCCGCAAGGGCCTTCAGCTGCTGGAGGGTCATATCCGGCTGCCCCTGCTCAAAGGCCATCATGGCGTCTATCTTGGCCAGGCGGAGGTCCAGGCGGTCCGGCAGGGCGGCGATGGCCTTGTCGATAGCCAGGTTGGCCTGGGCATACAGTTCCTCGTCATAATCCGTCACTTCGAAAAAATTAGCCTTCTTGCCCAGGGAATCCGTCATGGGCAGAAGGGGCTCACGGCCCAGATAACGGTCCTGGGGAAGCTGGACCACACGGGAGGTCTGGCAGCGGGTGAAGTAGAAGGAAAAACGGGCCACCATCTGCGATGCGTCGTCCGGATAGTCGGCCTCCCATTTGTTCAGGAGGGTTTCCACGCCCAGTCCGGCCGGCCCCACGCGGGCCACCAGATTGTTGTAGCGGCGCAGGTATTCCTGCTCCGAGAGCGTTTCCTGGGCAGAGGCGCTGAGGGCCGTGAGTGACAGAAGAATCATCAGCAGTCTTTTCATCGGATATCCATTTTAATTCGTTTGGCTTTGGGATAGAGGTTGTTGCAGCGTTTGCCCAGGTTCTTTCCCGGACCCAGGGGCTGCCCCTGGAAACAAAGGATGACGGGGCCGGTGGGCGCATCTGCCGGCAGGACTACGGCGTCTCCGTGGAGGTAGCGGAGAGCCGTAAGCCGATCCACTTCCACCCGGGCCCCTCCCGCTTCAGGAACGGAGGGACGCTGGGCTCGGAAAAGGCCCAGGATATCTGCCGGGCGCACTCCTCCCGGCTCCCCGTGCTTTCTGAGGGTGGCCACCCATTGGCCTTCACCGGGAACGAAGCCCGGCAGCAGGACGCTCCCGCAGCGGGTGGTCTTCACGGGCGGGAAGGAGGGCGGCGGGAGGATATCGGCCCCCAGCTCGGAGGCGGCCCAGAGGGCGTTTTCGTCGTTCTCCTGATTATTGAAGGTGCAGGTGGAGAAGATAAGGTATCCGCCCGGCCGGAGGGTGGGCCAGATGTCCCTTAATATACGACGGCTGCGGGCGGCGCAGAATTCCACCGTTTCCGGAGACCATTCTGAGGCGGCCTGTGCGTCTTTCCGGAACATGCCTTCTCCGGAGCAGGGAACATCGGCCACAATGACGTCGAAAAGGGGTTCCTCCCCAAAGGCCGACGGGTCTTGTGATATGCAACCTGTCCGAGGGTCTCCCCAGCTGTCCAGGTTGGAACGGAGGACGGCGAAGCGCCCCCGCATCACCTCGTTGCAGAGGAGGGAGAAGTTGTCCGAGAAGCGTTCCCGCAGGGAGGCGGCCAGGTCCGTGCTCTTGCCGCCCGGGGCGGCGCACAGGTCCAGCACGGTGGCGCCAGGAGCCAGCTCGGGGAGGATTTGCCGGAAGATATGTCCCACAAACATGGCCGACGAGTCCTGCACGTAATAGCAGCCGGCGTGGAAGAGCGGGTCCAGGGTAAAGACGGGGCGTTCCTTCAGAAGATAGCCATAGGGGCTCCAGGGAACGGGCTCCGCACCCGGAAACGGACATTCCGTCAGCTTGGCGGGATTCAGGCGGAGGGAAACGGACGGCGGGGCCTGGAGGGCCTCCAGCACGGTAAGGGCCTCCTTTTCACCCACCGAGGCGGCGAGCAGCTCTTTGAATCCTTCCGGGGAAGCGGTCATTTGGTCCACTGTGCGGGGTCGAAGCCTTCGGGCATCTTTCCGTTGGAGGCGTCCACCAGACCGTCCACCACCTTGTCCAGGGCTTCCTTGAGCTTGCCGGAGAGCATCATCTTCATCATAAGATTAAGGTCTGCCTCTACGGAAATCCAGAAGTCCGTCTTGTACGGATCTTCGGCGGCGGGGTCAAAGTGTACCACGATATGGAAGGCGAAGGGGGCGCCGTAATCCACCAGCTCTATGCGGGAATAGGGCACCCTCTGGTGCACCTTGACGCCGATGTTGAAGCCCTGCACCGTGGCGGTGAGGGTGTCCATGTCGGCCTGGATCATTTCTTTCTTGTCTTCCGGGAGCATCTTCACGAAGTTGCTCAGGTCTGTAAAAGACATGTACATTTCCGCGGGCTGGCGGGACACGATGCCGTGTTTGCTTTCTATATTGGTCATAATTTGTTAACTTTGTGACCTGCAAAGATAGCAAAAACCATGCACAAAATCTACTTCGAGAAGCGCTGTATCATTATTTGTTCTCCCGGGGATGAAGCCCTGGCCGATCCCAACTCCGTAGAGTTCCACATGGGAGAGCGGGTGGACGTGGGCGCCCTGGTGAGGATGTTCGAGGTGCAGGATACCCTTTCCCGCATCTACATCCCCTCTACGGACATCGAGCAGAGCTATCGGCGCATTTGTGCAGAATTCAAGGAGGTGAATGCGGCCGGGGGGCTGGTGTCCAACCGCCGGGGAGACTTCCTCCTCATTTCCCGCGGCGGCCTGTGGGACCTTCCCAAGGGCCATCAGGAGGCCGGTGAAGACATTGAGGTCTGTGCCATGCGGGAGGTGCAGGAAGAAACCGGGGTGGACCAGCTGGACCTCCGGCGCCTGATCTGCATCACGGACCATGTGTATTTCCGGAACAATCTGTGGCACCTCAAGCACACCTGGTGGTACGACATGCTGTACACAGACCCCACCAACCTCACGCCGCAGCGGGAAGAAGACATCACCAAGGCCGCCTGGGTGGCCAAATCCTCCCTTCCTCCCTTCCTCAAAAACACCTATCCTTCCATTCAGGAGGTTTTCCGCGAGGCGCACATCTGAAGAGCCTTTGGGCCAGGTGGGATTCTTATTTACGCGCCCTTTTCTTTCTGATACAGTTCCCAGGAGTTGTAGAGGTTTTGCCAGATGGCGTACAGGCCGCCGGCCACGGAGGTGACGGGCGTCATGTAATTGTAGCCCAGCCAGATGAGGAAGCCGGTGTTCTTCTGCCCCAGGGCCTGTCCGGCGGTGAGGTTGTCCACCGGGTCTTTCTGCATGCGGTGACCGGCGAAAAACTGGAGGGCGCAGGAGAGGACGGAAACCACCACGATGCCGGCTATGGCCCAGGGCCCCAGGTGGCTCAGAAGCAGCGCCCGGGTGGCTAATACCATGGCCAGGGTAAGGCCCACGCCCCAGACATAGAAGGAGTTGGAGGCCCAGCGCATCAGGCGCCGTTGCAGCCGGGGCAGGGTATAGCGGATGAGCCAGGCCACCAGCCCGGGCAGGATGAGCACGGGGAACACCTTGAGGGCGATATGCCCCACATAGGCCCAGAAGCCCATTTGGGCCGACGGGTTCACCAGAGGAATCACCAGCGGGATGAGGAAGGTTCCGGCCAGGTTGATGGCCACCAGATAGGTGACGGTAGCCGCCAGCCGGCCGCCCAGCCGGTCTGTGATAACGCCTGCAGCCGATGCCGTGGGGCAGATGAAGCACAGCATGGCACATTCCAGCAGCATGCGGAAGGTGCCGGGCTCCGTGAGCAGGACCCCCAGGGCGAAGAGCAGGAACAGTCCCACCTGCAGGGCAAGGGCTTTCAGATGCCAGGAGGTAAGTTTGAGGTCGTGCGGGGAAATCTTCACGAACTGGAAGAACAGCAGGACGGCAATCACCAGCCGCTGCCCCTCAGAGGCCAGCGGATGCAGCCAGACGCCGTAAGGGTGCAGGGCCGGCGTGAAGTGGTACAGGAGATAGAGGCTGATTCCCAGGACGATGGCCCCGGGCAGCATCCATTCCCGCAGGAGCCGGCCCCATTTATTCATCGGCCTTTTTCCTTTGGAAGAGCTTTTCCATGACGGGGTCTGTGAAACGCATGCAGATGCCCGTGAGGAAGGCCAGGATGAGGGTTCCCTCGCGGATGACCACCGTGAAGCCGTTGCCTGTGAGAAGGCCGAAGCAGATGTAGGCGAACACCACCGTGAACAGCACCATGACTACGTCGAAGATAACCTTCATGGTGCCGTACTTCAGGCGGAAGACATCGGCCAGGACGGCCACCATCTTGTCTCCGGCCAGAATCCAGCCGTCCCCAATCACTTCCATCTTGATGCCGATGGCATTCAGCAGTACCGTGGCTATGCACAGGAGAATCTGCACCAGATAGTTGGTGGAGGGGGAGGCGATGGCGTCGAACATCCAGATGAAGACGTCGCAGAAGTAGCCGAACACGAAGGCGGCGGGAATCTGCATCAGATAGCGCAGCTTGAAGTTTTTCCGCAGAATCAGGGCTTGCAGGCCGATGAAAAGCAGGTGCATAATCCAGGTGAAGGTGCCCACGCTGATGTGGGTCCACTGGAGGTTGAGGATGGTGGGAGGGCAGGAAGGGGGCGCTACGCCCAGGTTGGATTTGATGGAGAGGCCCACGCCCATGGCAATCAGGACCAGTCCGGCGGTGGAAATGCCATAGCGCACCGCAATATCTTTGAAATTCATAAAAAGTTCTTTTTGGGGGTGCAAATATCCGCATTATTGTGTAATTTTGCAAATCGTATTCTTACATTTTGTGTTATGAAAAAGTCATTGATTATCATGATTTCATTTCTTTCCTTTGCAGCCTGCGCCCCCAAGAGCGGTGCACCGGCATTGGACCTCACAGACCTTGACACCACCGCCAGTCCCAAGGTGGACTTCTACCAGTATGCCACCGGCGGCTGGCAGGCCAAGAACCCCCTTCGTCCGGAGTTCTCCCGCTATGGCAGTTTCGACGCCATCCGCGAGCGTACCCAGGAAAACCTGAACGCGCTCTTCGAGAGCATGACCACCCTGGAGGCGGCCAAGGGAAGCGTGGACCAGAAAATCTCCGACCTCTATAAGATGGCCTTGGACTCCACCACCCGCAACAAGCTGGGTGCGCAGCCCATCCAGCCTTATATCGCCCAAATCCAGGCCGTGCAGTCCCGCGATGAGCTGGCCACCCTCCTGGGTGAGATGAGTCTCTACGGTGAAGGCGGCTTCTTCGGCGCCGGCGTGGAGGCAGACCTCACCAACAGCGACATCCAAGTGCTGTACTTGGGCCAGGGCGGCCTGGGCATGGGAGACCGCGACTATTACCTCAAGGCCGAGAACCAGGCCCTGTACCAGGGCTATCAGGCCTATCTGGAAAAGGTGCTGGAACTTGCCGGCATTGCTGATGCCAAGGATATCGCCGCCAAGGACATGGTGGTGGAGACCGCCCTGGCCAAAATTTCCTGGAGCCGTGAGCAAAACCGCGACATGCAGGCTATTTACAACCCCATGAGCAGTGAGGAAATCTTCACCAAGTGGCCCGGCCTGCGCTTTGACAAAGTGTGCGCCGCCGCAGGTATCGCTCCCCAGGAGAAGGTCATCGTCCAGCAGCCCTCTTACTTCGACGGCCTGTCGGCCATGATGGAAAAGAACGACTTGGAATACTTGAAAGCCTATCTCCTGTGCCAGTTTGTGAGCGGACAGTGCGGCGCCCTCAGCGACGATTTCTACACCGCC
>CAMOKK010000084.1 GCA_946617545.1 uncultured Bacteroidales bacterium
TCAACTGTCTACACGCGACTTACAGAACTACGCCTTGCCCACCTGCGTCGCAGGTCGGAGGGAGTCCCGTCGCAGGTCCCGGAAAATCGACCGACCGGCGACGAAAATCGGCCCTGGACAGCAAAAAGTGTCGCAGGAAAACGAAAAAACAAGGACCTGCGACGGAACGCCCTTCTACCTGCGACATCGGCCCCAAGCCTTGACAGCTAAGTGATTGACACTGTGCGAGTTGCTATACATTTCTCGTTCAAAAATCGAACGAGAAATGTGCTACAAGTCTATGATAATCAGCGGGTTAGTTGTCAAGCCTAAAGAGGGCCATGAAAGGCCGAAGAGGATGCCCGGCCAGGCGGGAAAGCACGGCCGGGCGGGTGAAATGGTGTTTTCCGGTAAAAAATCCGTATCTTTGCATGATTTAACTCAAAAGCGATGAAAAATTTTGTAGAAGAACTCAGGTGGAGAGGCATGATCCAGGACATCATGCCCGGTACGGAAGAAAAACTGATGGAAGGGCCCAAGGCGGCCTACGTGGGCATTGACCCCACGGCCGATTCCCTTCATATCGGCCACCTGGTGAGCGTGATGATACTCAAGCATTTCCAGAGCTGCGGCCACAAGCCTTACGCCCTGGTGGGCGGGGCCACCGGCATGATTGGAGACCCTTCCATGAAATCGGCCGAACGGAACCTCCTGGACGAGGAAACCCTCAACCACAACGTGGCCTGCATCAAGGCCCAGCTCTCCCGCTTCCTGGACTTCGAGTCCGACGCCCCCAACAAGGCCGAGCTGGTGAACAACTACGACTGGATGAAGGATTACAGCTTCATCAACTTCATCCGGGACATCGGCAAGCACATCACCGTCAATTACATGATGGCCAAGGACAGCGTGAAAAAACGCCTCTCCAGGGATTCCTCCGAGGGCATGTCCTTCACGGAATTCAGTTACCAGCTCATGCAGGGCTATGATTTCTACTGGCTCTGGAAGAACAAGGGCTGCATCCTGCAGCTGGGCGGAAGCGACCAGTGGGGCAACATCACCACCGGCTCCGAGCTCATCCGCCGCATGGACGGAGGCGAGGCTTTCGCCCTCACCTGCCCGCTCATCCGCAAGGCCGACGGCACCAAATTCGGCAAAACGGAAAAAGGCAACATCTGGCTGGATGCAGAGCGCACCTCCCCCTACGAATTCTACCAGTTCTGGCTCAATGTGGCCGATGACGACGCCGAGCGTTACATCAAGATTTTCACCCTGCTGGACCGTCAGACCATCGAGGAGCTGATTGCCCGCCACCGCGAGAATCCCGGCGCCCGCGAACTGCAGCAGGTGCTGGCCCGCGAGGTCACCGTCATGTGCCACGGACAGGAAGCCTACGACAAGGCCGTGGCTGCGTCCCGCATGCTCTTCGGCGGCAATTCCGAGGAACTCAAAAAACTGGACGAGCGCACCTTCCTGGCCGTTTTCGGAGACGTGCCTTCCTTTGACATCGTGAGGGAAGACCTTCCCTGCAACATCCTGGAGCTGCTGGCCGTGAAAACCGCCATCCTGCCCTCCAAGGGCGAGGCCCGCAAGATGGTTCAGGGCGGCGGTATCTCCATCAACAAAGACAAGGTGACGGACATCAATGCCGATGTCACCGGGGCCGATATCGTGAACGGTCACTATATTCTGGCCCAGAAGGGTAAGAAGAATTATTTCATTATCAACGTGAAATAGATTCTTCGCTTCGCTCAGAATGACAGAGTAAAGTTCAGAACGACAGAGTATGGAAAAACAAGCTAGCACAAGACAACTGAAAGTGGCCCGGGAGCTGCAGAAAGCCCTGGCAGAGATAATCCGTTCCAAGGGGATGGCCGCCTTCGGCGGTGCCCTGGTAACTGTGAGCGAGGTGCGTGTGAGCCCGGATCTGTCTGTTGCCAAGGTATTTGTGAGCATCTTCCCGTCGGCCCGGCAGGAGGCCGTGATGGGCATCCTGGAAGAGAACAACAAGGCCCTGCGCGGAGAGCTGGGGCATATTGTGGCCAAGCAGCTCCGCATAGTGCCGGAACTGGTTTTCTATCTGGACACCACCCTGGACTACGCAGAGCACATCGATGAACTGCTGAAAAAATAGATTCTTCGCTGCGCTCAGAATGACAAACCTGCCGCTACGATTCGCCTTCCGCTACCTTTTTGCCCGCAAGTCCTACAACGTGATTAACTTGATTTCGGGCATCGGGGTGGTCGGCATGGCGATAGGCACGGCTGCGCTCATGGTCATCCTCTCCGTTTTCAACGGCTTCAACCTTCTGGTGTCGGAATCCCTCTCCGACGCCCGGGCTCCCCTGCTGGTGCGTCCGGCCGCCGGAAAAGTCTTCTCTCCCGATTCGATAGGGCTGGCCGATGAACGCATCACCCGCCTCTCCGGCGTGCTGGAAGAGCAAGTCTTCGTCTCTTACGAAGGGCGACAGAGCCTCTCCCGCGTGAAAGGCATAGACGAAGCAGGGCAGGAAGCGTCCCGCCTGAAAGAACACATCATCGACGGCGCCTGGTCTTTCCAGAGGGGCGGCAGCGCACAGGGCGTAGCCGGAGCGGCCCTGGCCCACTCCCTGGGCCTGAGTCCCCGCTTTGTGACACCCATGGAAATCTACTATCCCTCGCGGACCCGCCCGGTTTCCCTGAGCAATCCGGCCGCATCCCTGCGGAGCGCCCGGCTCACCCTGGGCGGCGTTTTTTCCGTCAATGCCGATTTGGACGCCCGCCTGATGGTGGTTCCCATCGGCCTGATGCGGGAGCTGCTGGAATATGAGACGGAGGTTTCCTACTTGGAGATTTGGGCGGCGCCGGAAAAGACGGATGCGCTTCAAAAAGACCTTCAGAAGCAGCTGGGAGACGCTTTTCGCGTCCTTAACCGCGCCCAGCAGGACCAGTCTGTCTACCGGATGATGCGCTACGAGAAACTGGCCATCTACCTCATCCTCCTTTTCATCGTGATTCTGGTGGCCTTCAACATTTACAGTTCCCTCAAGATGCTGGTTTTGGAGAAAAAGGCCGATTGCGCCACGCTCCGTGCCCTGGGCGCCCCGGAGCCGCTCCTGAGGAGCATCTTCCTCTGGGAAGGCTGGCTGGTTTCGCTGCTGGGTATGCTGATTGGCCTGGTGGCGGGTATCCTGCTGGTGTGGCTGCAACAACGCTACGGCCTGGTTCCCATGCCGGGGAATTTTGTGGTGAGCGCCTATCCCGTGGTGCTCAAAGCCTCCGACCTCCTCTGGACGGTGCTGGGCGTGGCGCTCACGGGCTTTGTGATGGCCTACATCCCTTCCCGTAAAGTATGAGGCGGCGCGGGCTTCTCATAGCGCTGCTGCTGGGGCTTATGCTCCTGGACCTTCTGGCCGGAAACGGCCTCTCATGGGCTTCCGGAGCCATTTTCTGGAAACTGCGCCTGCCCCGCATGCTCACGGCCCTTACCGCCGGAGCCGCCCTGTCCCTGGCCGGGGCACAGATGCAGGCCCTCTTCCGCAATCCCCTGGCCGATCCGCATATTATGGGCGTGTCCGGCGGTGCCGGGCTGGGCGCTGCCATAGCGGCGCTTTCCGTGGGCGGGGCAGGGGCCTTTGCCGGTAGCGCCACGCTGGTGTCGGCCGCCTTTGCGGGAGCCTTTCTTACCGGCCTCCTTATCATGGCGGCCGCCGCCCGGGTACACAGCGCCGGAACACTGCTGCTGGTGGGTGTGATGCTGGGCTTTGCCCTGAGCGCCCTCAGTTCCGTTTTGCAATATACCGCCTCGGAAGAAAGCCTCAAGCTGTTCTACAGCTGGATGGCGGGCAGTTTCACCGGCGTCCCCTATCACGGCCTGGCCCTGATGGCCGGGGCGCTGGCAGGCGGTTTTGTCCTGGCGTTACGTAGTCAGAAAGCGCTGGATCTGGTGCTTTTCGGGGAAGAATACGCCGCCCTTTCCGGGGTGGGCCTCAAGAGTTTGCGCCTCCGGGTGATGGCGGGCGCCGCGCTCCTCACCGCCGCCGTCACCGCCTTTGCGGGGCCGCTGGGCTTCGTGGGCATCGCGGCACCACACCTGGTGCGAAGGTATCTTAGGACATCGGCCCACCGGGTGGTGCTGCCCTGGAGCCTGCTTGGCGGCGCCTGCCTCTCCCTTGCGGCCGATACCCTGGCCCACATCGGCCCCACTCCCCTGCCCGTGGGCAGTACGCTGGCCTTGGTGGGGATTCCGCTCATCATTCTGCTGCTATGGAGGAACCGCCTGTGATGGATATCCGGCATATGAAACTGGCCTACGGCGAGCGCGTTTTGGCGGCCGATATCTCCTTCCACATTGAGGAGGGCGAATGCGTGCTGCTGGCCGGGGCCAACGGCTGCGGCAAATCCACTTTGTTACGCCGCCTGGCCACGGACAAATGCATCCTCATTCCCACCGGAATCCCCAAAGTGAAGGGCTTTACGGTGGAGGAATTCATACGGACAGGATGCTACCGGGAGAGCAACTGGGCCGGAAAGCTGAGCGGAGAAATGGAAAAAAGGCTGACGGACGCCCTGGAGCGCCTGGGGCTGAACGGACAGCGGGGGCAGGACATCTCCACCCTCAGCGACGGCGAGTTCCAGAAGGCCTGCATAGCGGTAGGGCTGGTCCGAAAGGCCGATATCCTCCTCTTGGACGAACCCACGGCCTATTTGGACGTAGAGAACCGGCTGATGGTCCTGGAAACCCTGCGGAGCCTGGCACAGCAGACCGGCATGGCCGTCCTCTTCTCTTCCCACGACCTGGCCGATTCCCTCCGCGCGGCCCGGCGGGTGCTGGCCTTCACCCCCGGCGGCGGCTTTCTGGAATCCGGCACGGAAAACCGCCGGGAAGTGCTCCGGGCGGCCTTCCCCATGTGGGAATAACTACTTGGCGAAAGCGTAGGAGAAACCCGGGATGCGGTCCCAGGCACCGCGGGTGAAATCCGGCACCTCCACGGGCGCACAGCCGTTCTCCAGGGAGATGCGGGAAAGTTCCGTGACGCAGCACCACTCGGCCAGGTCATACACATCCATGTCCAAGGGCAGACCGTTGTTCAGGCAGTACACCAGGCGGTAGTCCATGATAAAGTCCATGCCGCCGTGGCCGCCCACCTCCCTGGCCAGGGCCTCCAGCTCCGGGGTAAGGATGGGATTGCGGTATTGCGCCATCAGCTGCTCCAGGGATTCGCCCCTGTAAACCTTTTCGCCGCCCAGGTTCTGATAGTCCGCTTGGGAAGCCCCCTCGCTGCGCAGGCAGATTTCCGCCACGGGATACTTGCCCGCATAGCCGTCCGTTCCCACCAGCTGGTACATGCGGCTGTAGGGGCGCGGAGTAAGCACATCGTGCTCCAGGAGAATGGTCTTGCCCTTGGCGGTACGGAGCATGGTCATGGTCACGTCTCCGGCGGCAAAGTCAGACCCCATACCGGCCGCCCGGGCGTGCTTGGGCCCGTTGAAAGGGTCCGTGTCCATGGCCACCAGGGTGGTAAGACGGTCTCCGCGGTGGATATCGAGGGCCTGGCATACGGGGCCGAACCCGTGCGTGGGATAGAGGTCTCCCCTGTGCTTGCTGTTGAAGTCCAGACGCCAGTTGTTCCAGTAAGCCTTCCAGTAAGGGTCCAGGTTGTGGTTGTAGGCGCCCTCGGCATGGATAATCTCCCCGAAAACGCCCGCCTGGGCCATGGTGAGGGCCGTCATTTCAAAGAAGTCGTAGCAGCAGTTTTCCAGAATCATGCAGTGCCTGCGGGTGCGCTCGGCGGTGTCCACCAGGTCCCAGCAGGCCTGGAGCGTTTCGGCCGACGGCACCTCGATGGCCACATGCTTGCCATGCTCCATGGCATACAGGGCCACCGGAACATGATGAATCCAGTCCGTGCAGATATACACCAGGTCCACGGAAGGGTCTTCGCAAAGAGCCTTGTAAGACTCCTCCTCTCCGCTGTATATATGGGCCGACAAGCCCTTCCCTTCCAGATAGGCCAGGCTCTTGCAGGCCCGGTCAGGTTCCACGTCGCACAAGGCGGCCACATGGCAGCCGGGCACAAAGCTCAGGCGCTGGACAGCGCTGCTTCCCCGCATACCCAGGCCCACCACGCCGATGCCCACAT
>CAMOKK010000085.1 GCA_946617545.1 uncultured Bacteroidales bacterium
CCCTTGCCATGACCAAGCTGGACGGCAGCGCCAAAGGCGGCGTGGTGGTGGGCATAGTGGACACTTTCAGCATCCCCATTAAATTTATCGGTATTGGTGAAGGTGTTGATGATTTGAAGATATTTGATAAAAAAGAATTTGTAGAAGCCCTTTTTTCCGTAAAAGATATCGAAAAATAAAAAAAGTCCCTCCCCCGAGGGGAGGGGTTTCGGAAGGGGGTAACGTTTAACATTTAATGTTTCATGAAATGAAACTTAGTTATTCTTGGCTTAAAGAGTATTTGAAGTGTGACCTCACCCCGGACCAGGTGGCCGAGGCCATGACATCGATTGGCATTGAGGTGGACAGCGTTCAGATGCAGGAAGTGATTCCCGGCGGTCTCAAGGGGGTTGTGGTGGCCCAGGTGCTCACCTGCGTACCCCACCCGGACAGCGACCACCTGCACGTTACCACGGTGAACGACGGCAGCCCCGAGCCCGTCCAGGTGGTTTGCGGCGCGCCCAATGTGGCGGCCGGCCAGAAGGTGCTCTTTGCCCGGACAGGCACCGTCCTTCCCGGAGATTTCAAAATCAAGAAATCCAAAATCCGGGGCGTGGAGAGCCTGGGGATGATTTGTGCCGAGGACGAGCTGGGAATCGGCACCAGCCATGAGGGCATCATGGTGCTGCCGGAGGATGCCGTTGTAGGCACATCGGCCAAGGATTACCTTCAGCTCAAGGACGAGGCCGTGATAGAATACGAGATTACCGCCAACCGGATTGATGCGGCTTCCCACATAGGCGTAGCAAGGGATCTCTACGGCTACCTTCGCAGCAAGGACATTCCCGCGCAGCTCTGCATCCCTTCCGTGGAGGCTTTCCGCGAAGGGGAAGGGGAGTCCATCCCCGTGGAGGTGCTGGACAGCGAGGGTGCCCCCCGCTACACCGGCATCACGGTGAAGGGCGTGAAGGTGGGGCCCAGCCCGGAATGGCTGCAGGAGCGCCTGATGTCCATCGGCCTCAAGCCCATCAACAATGTGGTGGACATTTCCAACTTCGTGCTCTTTGAGACCGGCCAGCCGCTGCACACCTTCGACGCCGCCAAGGTGATGGGCAAGGTGATTGTGCGCCGCGCGGCCGAAGGGGAGAAGATTCGCACCCTGGACGGCATCGAGCGCAGCCTGCATGCCTGTGACATGGTCATTGCCAATGCCGACGGGCCCATGTGCATTGCCGGCGTGTTCGGCGGAGAGGATTCCGGCGTCACGGACAGCACCGTGGACGTGTTCATCGAGGGCGCCTACTTTGACCCCGTGAGCATCCGCCGCACGGCCAAGAGCCAGCAGCTTTCTACGGACGCCAGCTTCCGCTTCGAGCGCGGGGCCGACCCCGAGGCCGCCCTCTACGCCGCCAAGCGTGCCGCCCTCCTGATTCAGGAAGTGGCCGGCGGAAAGGTCATCGGCCAGGTGCGGGAAGTGTATCCCAGGCCCATCGGCCGGGCGCAGATTGAGCTGGACTACAACCGCATCCAGCATTTCATCGGCAAGAAAATCGGCCATGAAACCATTGAGAAAATCCTGGAAGGCCTGAATTACCAGTTCCTTGAGAAGAAGGCCGATGGCGCCCTTGTGGCGGCCCCTACCTACATGGTGGACGTGACTCGCGAGTGCGACGTGGTGGAAGAAATCCTCCGCATCTACGGATACAACAACATTGAGCTGCCCCAGAACTTGAGAATGAGCGTGAATCCCTCCGAGCAGCCGGAAGCGGAAGCTACGCGCAACGCCATCTCCAACTGGTTGGCGGCCAACGGTTTTGTGGAAACCATGAACAACTCCCTCACCAAGGAGGACTACTATACCAAGCTGGAAACCTTCCCGGCCGAGCGTTGCGTCCGCATTGTGAACCCGCTGAGCCAGGACCTGAACGTGATGCGGCAGACGCTGCTCCTCAATGGTCTGGAGGTGGTGGCCTACAACCTGAACCGGCAGGCCACTTTCCTGAAGTTCTTCGAGTACGGCTCCGTGTACCAGCGGCTCGCCGGTACGGACGGCACCACCCTGGCCGGCTACGAGGAGCACCGCTGCTTCTCCCTCTTTATCAGCGGAACGCCGGACAAGGCCTGGAGAAATCCGGCCCAGAAGTCCAATTTCTTCCAGCTCAAAGGCTATGTGGAGGCCCTGATGGCCCGTTACCGCATAGACGTGAATACGCTCCAGTGCGGCAGCGCCCCTTCCGACCTCTTCTCCGAGGGCATCACCTACAGCCTGCCCGGCAAGGAGCCCAAGCTCCTGGCCACGCTGGGAACGCTGAATCCGGCCCTCTGCAAGCGCTTTGGCATCAAGCAGCCCGTGTTTGCGGCCGAGATTAACTGGGAAGTGCTCTTTACCCTCATCAAGCGCGACAAGTTCTCCTTCAAGGAGCTGCCCCGTTTCCCGGAGGTGAGAAGAGACCTGGCCCTGCTCTTAGACGAAGGCGTGCCCTATGCCGCCGTGCGCTCCAGCGCCCTCAAGGCCGGCAAGAAGCTCATCAAGAGCGTGAGCCTCTTTGACGTGTACCGCGGGGAGAAGATTCCCGCCGGCAAGAAGCAGTACGCCCTGAACTTCGTGCTGCAGGACCCCGAGCGTACCCTTACGGATACGGACGTGGAAAATACCATGAACCGCGTGCTCTCCGCCCTTCAGACGGAGTGCGGCGCCACGCTCCGCTGAGATGAAGCATTTCCTTCATGTCGTCCTGCTCATGGCGCTGGCGGTCTCCTGCCACAGGGGGCCGGAGCGCATTCCGCGCAGGCAGATGGAGGATATGATGTACCAGGTTCTCCTGCAGGACCAGTACCTGAAGCAGCATCCGGAACTTCGCCGTCAGGCCGACACCTCCCTGGTGTACGAAGGCATCTTCGAGAGCCAGGGCTTTGACACGGACGACTTCCTCTACAGCCTGGAATATTACCTCCAGGACCCTTCCCGCATGGAGAAAATCATGGAGAAGGTGGGGGACCGCTTAGAGGCGGAAGGCAAGGTGGTGGACAAGGAGCTGAAGGCGGAAAACTGGCGGAAAGACTTCCTGCGCCTGTATTCGCTGGCCCCGGACACGCGCCACCTGCCCCAGCCGCAGAGCGCCCTTGACAGCCTGGCCAAGGTGCAGTTCCATAAAGATTCCCTCTTTTATATCCCGCACAGATGAAACGCTACGCCGCCCAGTGGGTTTATACTTTGACATCGGCCCTTCCCCTGAAGAATGGCTTCGTGGAGCTGGCCGATGACGGCACCATCCTCCACACGGGCGTGTGCGAGGAAGGGGAGAGTGTGCTGGAAGGCGCCCTCTGCCCGGGCCTGGTGAATGCGCACTGCCATGTGGAGCTGTCCTACATGAAAGGACTTTTCCGCAAGGGAACGGGTATGGCGGGCTTTATAGACCAAATCAACGCCCTTAGGGACACGTCTTCGCTTGAAACCAAGGTGGCCCTGCTGAAGGAAGCCATGGACGGGATGTACCGGCAGGGCGTAGTGGCCATGGCCGATATTTCCAACTGCGATGATTCCTTTGCGGTGAAGGCCTCCCACCCTATGTACACGCGCACCTTCCTGGAGGTGTTCGGCGCCGTTCCTTCCGAGTGCGATGCGGTGATGGAGGGCGTGAAGGCGCTGCAGCAAAAGGCGCTTTCCTATGGCCTGGATGCCGCCCCTACGCCGCATTCCTGCTATACCATGAGCCCGGAGCTGGTTACGGCTTCTTCCGTGGAGGGCCTCAGGAGCGGTTTCTTGAGCTTCCACTGCGAAGAGTCGGAGGAAGAGGAGGAGATGATGTTCTGCGGGCGCGGCCCCATGTGGGACAACCGCATCCGTAACGGCATTCCGACGCCTCCCGTGACGGGGACGTCTTCCCTGCAGTATTTCCTGGACCGCCTGGCCGCGGGCCTGTCCCTGCCGGCCGCGGGCCATGTGCTGCTGGTGCATGAGTGCTGCCTGTCGGCCGATGGCGTCCGCGTCGCCCGCGCGGCCCTCAGGGAGCCCTATCTGGCCGTCTGTCCGCTCTCTAACCTCTTTATCCACAATACCCTCCCGCCCATTCCGCTGATGCGGGAGAGCGGCATTCCCATCTGCGTGGGAACGGATTCGCTCTCTTCCAACGACGCGCTGGACATGCTGGCCGAACTGCGCTGCCTGCAGGATGCCTTTGACCTGCCGCTGGGCGAACTCCTGGGCTGGGCGTGCCTGAACGGTGCCCGCTTCTTGGGCAAGGAAGATGTCCTGGGCACCCTGGAACCCGGCAAGAAGCCCGGCATCGTGTATATCAATAACCTGGCCGATGGCAAGCTGACGGAGGCCTCTGAGTCTGTGCTGCTATGATGCGGGAAACCACGGTATTCGGCCCCATCTTCAGCCGTCGGCTGGGAAGTTCGCTGGGCATCAACCTGCTGCCCCAGGAGGGGAAGGTTTGCAATTTTGACTGCGTGTACTGCGAGTGCGGCTGGAACAAGGACGGCCTGGGAGACCGCGTGCTTCCATCGGCCGATGATGTTCGCAGGGCGCTGGAAGCCAAGTTGCAGGAGTGCTCCCGGAAGGGAACGCCCATCGATTCCATCACTTTCTCCGGAGACGGGGAACCCACGCTGAATCCGGAATTCCCCGCCATCATAGACCTCACCCTGGCGCTCAGGAATCAATATTACCCTTCGGCCAAGGTGTCGGTGCTGTCCAATGCCACGCGTATCGGCCGGCCCGGCATATTTGAAGCGCTCCGGAAGGTGGACAATCCCATCCTCAAGCTGGACGCTCCCACGGATGCCCAGGTGGCTTTGGTGAACAGGCCGGCGGGGGAGTACCATGTGGCCGACGTGGTGGCGCAGCTTGGGCGCTTCGGGGGAGATTTTGTGCTCCAGACCATGTTCCTGCGGGGGCCCGGCTGGGAATCGGCCCAATGGGTGAAAGAATGGATGGAGATTGTGCGGGAGCTCCGGCCCCGCGAGGTGATGGTCTATACCATCGACCGGGAAACGCCCATGAGCGGGCTTGGAAAATATACGGTTGCTCAGATGCAAGAGCTGGTGCAGCCGCTGATTGATGAAGGATTTAAGATTCAAATTAAAGGATAAGTACTATGTCTCTTTCAAGTAAATACGGCTATACGCCCGATGCAGAGGCCATTGCCCACAGCCTGGAAATCATTGCCGGCGGCCTGGAAGAAGTGGCCTGCGAAGAGCTCTACAAAAAGTGCTTCGGCATCATGGACCAGACCACCCTGGCCAGTGAAGACACGCCTGCCCGCGTGAAAACCTTGGTACAGAAGGTGAACTCCTTTGCCAAGGATTACCCGGACTGGCCGCTGCCCGCCTCCATCTGCGTGTACCCCAACTTCGCCCATGTGGTGGCTTCGGAGCGTGCCACAAAGGACGTGCATGTGACCACCGTGGCCGGCTGTTTCCCCACCTCCCAGAGTTTCCTGGAAGTCAAGCTCCATGAGATTGAACTGGCGGTGAAGGGCGGGGCCGATGAGATTGATATCGTGCTGGCGCTCAATAGTTTCCTTTCCGGAGATTACCAGGCCGCCGGTGCGGAAATCAAGGCCTCCCGCGAGTGTATTGACCGCGTAGCCCAGGAAGTGGGCCGTCCCGTCTGCCTGAAGGTGATTCTGGAAACCGGCCTGTTGGTGACCCCCGAGCTCATTGCCGACGCCAGCTTCCTGGCCATGGAAAACGGGGCCGATTTTATCAAGACTTCTACCGGAAAGGTGAAGGTGAACGCCACCCCGCAGGCCGCCTATGTGATGTGCGAATGCATCAAGAAATACGATGAGGTTACCGGCAAGAAGGTGGGCTTCAAGGCCGCCGGAGGCATTGCATCGGCTTTGGACGCCGTCTGCTACTGGACCATCGTGAAGAACATCCTGGGAGAGGAATGGCTGGATAAGAAGCTCTTCCGCTTTGGCGTTTCCTCCCTGGCCAACAAACTCCTGACGGCCGTGGAACAGAAGACTGTGACCTACTTCTAAAGCCCTGGACATACAATGAAAAAAGACTGGAAGAGATTCCAGTCTTTTTTGTGCGCGAAATCAGAGTCGAACTGACACGTCCTTTCGGACACTACCTCC
>CAMOKK010000086.1 GCA_946617545.1 uncultured Bacteroidales bacterium
CCCCCTCCGGCAGGCCATATCAAAGGCCATCAGGCCTCCCAAGCAGCGCCTGCATCCTTGCCTGCAGGTCCGAAACTTCCCGAAGCAGGTTATCCAAGCCGTCTTCCGAGAGGACTCCCCGCTTCAATTCCGAATACGGAGGTAATTCTCCCCGCTCATCGGCCTCGAAGTCTTTGAGCCACTGCCCGGATTCCTGGTACTCCGTCAGCCGCGAAATCCGGCACCGGACGGCCTCGTAATCGGAAAGCGCCCTGTCCAGCGAACGGACAACTTCACAGACCTGCTTGAAGTCGTCCTCCATCTTCCTGATTCTGTCAAACTGTACCGCTGTCATGTCAGCTATTGAAAAACGCAGTGTTTCGGGTCCACGCCCGGGGTGGGCGTGTAGGTAATATCGACGCCGCTCTCCCCTACACTCACCACATGGTAGCCGGGAGTTCCGTGGCCGAGGGCATTTCCCACCGGCCCGGCGGCCACAAAGCGGATGCCGTCAATGAGCGCATCATAGTCCTGGTGGGTATGGCCGGCAAAGACCACATCCACTCCCTTCTCCTTGAAAAGCGAAACGTACTTCCTGCGCTGCTCCATGGAAAAATTGAAGTAATCTTCCGGCTCGTCCATGCGCTCCCGGACTATGGGGCAATGAAGGAACACGAAACGGTACTTGCAGCCCTTCGCGGCATCCAGCTCCCGGACAAGCCATTCCCACTGCTGGTCTTCGGCCTCTTTAACGCCGTCCTTGATGCAGTTGGAGTCCATCCCTATGAAGGCGCAGTCCCTGTCACGGAAAGAGAAACGGTCGTATCCCCGCTGCGCAAGGTAGGCCTCCCGTTTCTCCAGGGTGAAGCCGCCCTTGTAGTCATGGTTTCCCGGAACGGCATAGACCGGAGCCTCTATCCGGGCCAGGCAGGCCCTGTACACGGAGTCCTGCACCGGGTCCGTGGAATCATTCACAAGGTCTCCCGTCACAAAGACATAGGCCGGCTTCAGGGCGTTGGCACCCGCCACGGCCGCCTGCATCAGGGAATCCGAGTGGGTGTAGCGCGGAGAGGTGTCGATAAAGCCTATCTGCGTATCGCTCATCTGGACAAAGGTGAAGGGTTCAAACGAGCTGCAGGAAACGGCAAGCATCAGGGAAAGGGCGAAAAGACAAGGTTTCATAATCGGATACTTTTCCCAAAGATAGTCATTTTGAATCAAAATACCCAGATTTATCGCCATCGACAGCTTCGATTTCAAGCGCATAGGCTTCCCCGACACGGGAAAAGACGTCTTCAACAAAGCCAGAGGGGGCGTACTATAAAACCCTCGCCAAAAGGCCGATCAAGGCCAGGTGCGCCGGATAGTAATAATAGAAGAACTTTCCCAGCCATCTGGCCTTTCCCCTTTCTCCGTTGTACAGGGCCAGCAGTGGCACGGCCAGCCAGCAGGCCATGTGTACCATGCCGTAAGTCTGGCTGTGAACGATGGCAAAGGCCATGGCATAGAGCGTGATAATCAGCATCATCCACAGCATCTGCTTGTAGAAGTTCCCCCGGTTGCGTCCTATCATGAGAATGGCCAGCGGAGCGGCGCAGCTCCAGTCCGAGCTGAACGTGACAAGGCAGGCCAGCAGCGTAATCCCCAGTTTCTGCCACTGCGGCAGACGCTCCGTGTCCCACAGCTTCAGCAGAATGAGCCCCCACATCAGCGGCCAGGCAATGCTGGTGGCGTTGAAAAGGAGATTTCCGAAGGGATTGAAGCCGGACATGTTGAAGTAGCAGAAGGCAAAGTGACTCACCACCGCCAGCAGGAACAGGCGGCCCAGATAACGGCGGAAGTTGCGGGTATGGTGGTAGCCCTCGGCCACAAAAAAGAACATGATGGGAGCCGTAAGACGCCCGATGGAGTGCAGCGCAATCTGAAGCGGCGTCTCTGCCTGCTGATAGGTCTCAATGCCCATCCAGGCCAGATGGTCCACGGTCATGGCCACAATGGCGATAACCTTCAGGGCATTTCCGCTCAGTCCTTTTGCAAGCATGGCTCTCAACTGCACAAGATGGTGCCTTTGTCGGCATTCATGACAATATGGTCTCCGTTCTTGAGTATCTTGGTGGCGCCTTTCACATTCACTATCGTGGGCAGGCCGTATTCCCGGGCCACCACCGCGCCATGCGAAAGCGAGGAGCCAATCTCCGTAATGAGGCCGTTCACGATGGAATAGTAGGGCGTCCAGCCGATGTCCGTAAATCTGGCCACCATAATCTCCCCTTTCTTCAGCTGATTGGCGTCATCGGCCGAATTGACAATGTGTACAATCCCCTCGCATTCCCCGTTGGAAACGGGTACGCCTCTGAGCTGCCCGCTTTCCGGGCCGATATCGAAACTGTCGGCTACGGGCTTGCCGATATAAATGTCGTCAAAGCTGAGCTCGCTCTGGATGGCATAGGCCTTGCGGCGCCGCCGGGCCAGCGGAACAAGGGAAGACTCCCCTTCTATCAGGCGTCCGATTTCCGGATGCGTCAGGAAATAGAGCAAATCCACGTCCGGAAGGAGCCCGTCAGAGACCAGCAGGCCGGACAGGATGGCATACTGCGTCTTGAACAGGTCAATGATTTCGATGAGCCGGGCCTTCGTGTATTCGCGGTCCACCACCGCCTGCCGGGACTTCCGGGCAAAGCTGATGCAGGCCGCCCGCAGAAGCGGATTCTTCACAAAGGCAAACTCCTTCCTGCAGTCAATCTCCTCATCCCGGGCCACCAGGGTCCTGGGCGCCCGGATGATGCTGGACAGATAATTCATCAGCGCCACCGGGTCTTCGCGCCAGGGTTTGCTGCGCATCTCGGCCTCCTTGATGCAGCGGTGCCCGTGACGGGAAAGGAAAGCCGCATACAAGTCATTCAGAGCCGGACGGGCCTGAATGTATTCCAGCAATTCCGACGCCTGGAAATTCACCGCCTCGGGCGCATCGGCCTTGATTTTGTCGGCCATCTCCTGCAGGCGGGAGAGGATGTCGGCGCTCTCGATGCCGGGGATGTTGCTCAGCAGGCGGGACAGGAAGGACTGATACTCCTTTTTGTCCGGGAAATAGGCATCCACCAGCCTGTACAGGGTACTGGAAGCACTGCCGGAATAGGCGGACGAGGCATAATGGTAAATCAGGCTCTCATTCAAAAGGCCGATATTCCCGTCGATGGAACGGTATAACTCCCGGCAGGAAGAAGTCTTGACAAAACGGACCCGCTTCAGGAGCTTGTCAAACTTGGCCAGGGCCCGATGCCCGGAGAGCACGTATTTGAGGAACTTCACGGAATTGACACCCCTCACCCACGGGGAGGCGAAAGGGATGGTCAGGGGCGGGTAATCGTGGTACTCTCCCATGATGGACAGATTCATGGACTGAGGGTCCGTTATGCCCACCTTCGCATGAATGTCGTACAGCATGTTCATGTCGAAGAACAGGTGCCCGGAGATGGAGGAAATCATCCGGAGGGGCGTTTCCTCGTCCGGAGAAGAGTAGGCGCCCGCCTTGTAGTACATATAGCGCATGCCGTAGTCGATGGCCAGCACCGAGGTGGACAGCGTGAGCGGCGTCACGGCGCCCGGCATCATCTCTCCCACATTGCGCTTGGTGAACAGGTGGCCGGACACATCGTCATCCCTGTCAAATTCTTCAATGTCAATGATTTCCGTTGTAATGGGACGCATTTGCAGCAGATAGAGCGTTCCGCCCTGCAGGGCCCATTCCAAATCCTTTTCCTCCCCGAAGGTCTCCCGCACTTTCTTTCCCAAATCATAGAGCCGGCGCACTTCGTCCTCCGACAGCAGTTCATCGGCGCAGGGACGGTAGCATTTCCGGGAAATCTCGTATCGACGGGCACTCACCTGCCCGGAAACCAGATTTTCGCCCTGACCTTCGACCGCTTCTATCAGGATGGCCGATCCGTTGTCGGGCGCGGCCGTGAACAGGACGCCGGATTTCTCGCTGTCTATCATCTGCTGCACCACCACGTTCATCTTCCCCCTTTCCAGGTCGAAATGCCTGGCATAGTCCTGCACACGCGCAGAGTCAAGGGAGGCCACGCATCTGCGGATGCTCTCCACCAGATGGGCCCGGTCCACAAAAAGGAAGGTATCGTATTGACCGGCATTGGAAGCCTGGGCCCCGTCTTCATTGGAGGCCGATGAGCGCACCGACACCTGCGCTGCACCCAGCGCGTCAAACGCCTGAAGGACAGCGTCTTCGTCCAACTCTTCCGGCTCTGTCACCACAAAGCCTTTGGGCACCGTGAACCCGCTCCTGACCAACAAATCCAACCCGCTTGCCTTACCGCCCGCCTTGGCATACATCTCCTGCGGCAGGCTTCCCAAGTGATAAATCTTCATCTTCTGATTCCCCTCAAGTCTCTCTGATTAAAAAATCTTGAACTGTCTTGATTAAAGCCGATTTCCAGGATGCCCCGGCACGTTTTCCCGTCAATTTCGAACTCGGCGATATTCTCGTGCAGGATGTATTGGCCGTCCTGAAAATGATAAGTCACAGTGGCCAGCACCTTGGCTGTTACCGGCAGGACACGGCCGCCTTCCAGCGTCACATGGAAAGACAGTTCCGAGGGAATCTCTCCCTGGGCCACCTGCCGGAAATCCAAATCGGCCCGGTGAAGGAAATGCAGGTCTTTTCCATCCCGGAAATTGCCCACCTCCAAGGCGGTGAGGGCCGGGTAGGAGACCAGTGAATAATTGAACTGGAGCGGGGAGGAAACGGCCATCAGCCAAAGGTGGTTGTTCATGTAATTCCAGTCCCGCTTGCCAAACGAATGGTCCCGCACGCAGGGCAGGCGGAAGTCCACCGTTCTGCCGTTCAGGGAAAGGCTTCCTTCCAGCTCACCCTCCTGCTCGTAATGGCACTGACCGCTGATGGTCTGCAACTGGGCGAAGAAGGCCTTGCTCCACTTCTCATTGGCCATGCCGGTGGCCATCCGCGCCGCGGGCACGCTGGTGGTAAAATCGACGGGCTGCTCCCGGGGCACAAACTTGGCCCGGAAAACCACCTCGTCTTTCTCGTTCAGAATGCCTTCGAAAGAAACGGTCCACTGCTCCCCTTTCTTCTCTACCCGGATGGGAGAATCCCCCGCAGGGAAAAGTTCCTGCCCCAAAGAATAAAGCTTCCCATCTATGAACAGGACAAACCAGGTCTCGTCCTGATGGACTCTTTTGCCCAGGCGGGCAAAGAAAGACAGCTTATCGTCATGGGCGGAGAAGTAATAGGAGTTGTTCACAAGAGGGTCCGCATCCGGTGCAAGTGAATAATTCTCGGCGGACAGATAGTCAAAAGGGTTTTGTCTGTTCCTTTTTTCTATCGCCCGGCACATCAAATTCTTCTTAAGGGAAAACAACATCGCACTCGTTTTTATAAAAAATCATGCGAAGGTATGAAAAAAGCGTGTATCTGCCAAGAAATCAGGCGGCTTCGGCTACTGCAAATCTCCCAAATCCGGGTTTTCCACATTCGGGAACCAGGCATGGAGCTTCACCAGGGCCTTTTCCTTGATTTCCGGGGTGATGGCTGTGAATACATAGGAGACGGCCGCAATGAGGGCTGCCCAGTCATCGGCCAGACCGGCAAAGGGCAGGATGTCCGGGAGCATGTCCAACGGAAGGATGAAATAGCCCAGCGCACCGGCGATGACGGCCTTGTAGCGCGTAGGCGTAGCAGGGTCTTTGAGGGTATAAAACAACACCAGGGCATAATAAACTACCTTGGTTCCGGCCTTGCGGCCCATCTGCTTGAGCTTCCGCCAAAATGCATTCTCTGAAAAATTCCCCTGATACTGGGGAAGATTATCCGATGTGAAGTTCCTGTCGGCCACTTTTCATAATTTTTTCGTAACTTCGTAAGCCTCAAAAAATGTGCCATGAAAACATCTGTCTCCAAGCCCGAAATGAACACCCTGCAGTCCTTTTTCACGAATGACAGGATTATGCTGGCGTTGGTGTTCGTCAACACACTCTTCATCTTTGTGGGCGGCTATTTCACC
>CAMOKK010000087.1 GCA_946617545.1 uncultured Bacteroidales bacterium
CCGCTGATGCCGCCGATGGTGTAGGCCATGGCCACCACAGCCAGACCGAAGGCGATGGCTGTTCCCACTACGCCGGCCGGGGTGTTGCAACCCAGGAACATGGCGGTTCCGCAGCCCAGGAAGGTGAGCACAAAGGTGCCCAGGCATTCTGCAAAGTACTTTTTCATAATCGTAGGTTTTAGAAGGGTTATTATGAGAAACGAATTTTAGAACGGTAGGTCGTCGGAGGGCTCGGCGGGGGCGGAAGGCTGGAAGCCGGCGGGCACATTGCTCACGGGAGCCTGCGGCTGGGGCTGGGGTTGAACCGGCTGCGGCTGCACGGGCTGCTGCTGGGCGTATCCGCCCTGGTAGCCACCGCCCTGCGCTCCGCCTTCTCCCTGGCTGTCCGGGCGCTTGCCCAGGAGCTGGAGGGAATCGGCCACCACTTCGGTGGTGTAGCGCTTGTTTCCCGTCTGGTCTGTCCACTGGCGGGTGCGCAGCTTGCCTTCAATATACACCTGCGAGCCCTTGTGGACGTATTTTTCCACCACATCGGCATTGTTTCTCCACACTACGATGCTGTGCCACTCGGTGTTTTCGCGGAGCTCTCCGCTGCGGTCACGATAGCGCTCCGTGGTGGCCAGGCGGAACGACGCCACCTTGGCGTTGGCGGCGGGGTTCTGGGGGTTGGATTCCAGGTAACGTACTTCGGGGTCGTTTCCAACGTTACCGATAAGCATTACTTTGTTCAGTGACATAATATAAAAGTTAAATTCTGTGTAATCCTGAGGCTGCAAGTTACAAAACTTCCAACATTTTTTCAAGATTCGGCTCCGCTCCGGTGAAAATCCGGTAACCGGCCATGGCCTGGCCCAGCATCCATCGGCGGCCGCTTACATACAGCCGGCAAGGGACCTCCGTGAGCCGGGGAATGCGGTACTCCGCCTCCACCACCACGGCGTCCTTGAAAGGAAGGCCGGCAGGTACGGGCGCACTGCCCGGCAGGGTGTAAAGAATCACGTCCGGTGCCAAGGAGCCGGCCTCTTCCAGGGGAATGGCCTCATAGCCCAGGGCCGATGCCTTCTCCATGGACCGGCCGGTAACCGTGACTTCGCAGCCCAGCTGCCGGGCGGCATAGGCGGCGGCGCGGGCGGCCCCGCCCGTTCCCACCACCAAGGCTTGCTTATAGCTCAAACCTGTTTCCCTCAGGGCATCGGCCACACCGTTCACATCCGTATTGAAGCCCTTGTAGCCTTCCGGGCAGGGGATAACCAGGTTCACGGCGCCGGTTTTGCGAGCTTCGGGCGAGAGCGCATCCACCTTGCGGAAGGCGTCCTGCTTGAAGGGGGCCGTGACGTTGATGCCGTCGTAGCCCTCCGTAAAGGCCTTCCAGGCGTCTTCGAAATGCTCGAAATCCAGCAGGTCGTAGCTGTGGGCGCCGCCATAGCCGGCGGCAATCAAGCGCGGGCTCAGGGACCCGGCCACGGGATGGCCTATCAGGGCGAATTTCATGATTTGCGGAAAAAACTTTCGTGGATATAGGAAGCTATGCCGGCCAGGGCCTGGATGAACACCTGCGACTCATGGTTGAGGGTGGCGTAAATCATGCCCGTTCCCATGGGAATGCCCCAGACGCTCTTCAGGAAACCGCCCACCACTCCGTGGAAGGCTCCGAAACCGCCCGGTACCGGAACGATGGAACTGAAGCTGCCTACCATGGCAATGAAGAAGGCGTCCAGGAAGCTGAGGCCGGAAAACGCTTCTACATCTTGCAGGGCCCACAGGATGGCGGCGCTGGTGAGCCAGTAAAGCAGCCAGATAATGACGGTATAAAGGAGGAAGAGCCAGCCTTTTTCCATGTGGCGGAAAGAGCCCAGCCCATGGCCGATACCCACCAGGAAACCCCATATCTTGCCCCAGAAGGGGGAAGCGTCCTTGTATTTTCGGGCCAGGAAGATGAAAAGCCCAGCGATGGCCAGGATGGCAGCCGACGCTATCCAGAGCGTCCGGGCGCCCCCCAGCCCTTTCAGGATATCCTGAAAAAAGCCGCCGAAGCGCTCATGGGCGAAAATCGCCAGGCAGACGGCCATGACAATGCCCACCAGAATATCCCAGCCTCTTTCTATCAGGAGGGTGCCCAGGGCCTTGTCAAAGGTCATGCGGCGCTGGCCGCTGCTGTCTTTTGAGGAATTTTTGACCACATAGCCCAGGCGGGCCACCTCTCCGGCGCGGGGGAACACCAGGTTGGCCGCCAGGCAGATGTTGTAGGCGTTGAAGCAGGTGAGAGCGGAGGTGGCCGGGTCTATGGGTTTGAGCAGCATCTGCCAGCGGAGCCCGCGGATGAACGCCACCAGCAGGCCGAAGCCCATGGCCAGGAGCACATACTCCCATCGGCACTGCTGCATGGCCTGCCAGAACTGCTCCCAGTCTATGCTCCTGAAGCAGAAATAGACCAGCACTACGGCTACGGCTGCCCAGAAGAGGTACTTGAGGATATTCTTTACACGGCTTTCCATACCAATAGCAAAGATAGTGGAAAATTGGCAAATAATGGTTACATTTGCAGGTAAAACTTACCCGTATGAAATCTATCCTGGGAATTGGGAACGCCCTTACCGACATCCTGGCCGTCCTGCCGGACGACGGCCTTCTGAAAACCTATCATCTTCCGCTGGGCAGCATGCAGCACGTGGACATGGAAACCGGAGACCGCATCTGGGAAGCCCTCAAGGAGTATGGCGTGAAGTATGTACCCGGTGGCTCCGCCGCCAACACCATTACCTGCACCGCCATTTTCGGCATGCCTTCCGGCTTTTTGGGCAAGATAGGAAACGACGACCTGGGCAACCTCTTCAAGAGCACCATGGAGCAGTACGGCGTACGCGCCCAGATGCTCTACAGCCCCAAGTCCAGCGGCCGGTGCATGGTGTTCATTACCGGCGCCAATGCAGAGCGCACCTTTGCCGATTACATGGGCGCCACGCTGGAGCTGGGCCCGGAAGACCTCTCGCCGGAGCAGTTCCAGGGCTACGACTATTTCCATATCGAGGGCTATCTGGTGCAGAACCAGGAACTTATCTCCAAGGCGGCCCGGCTGGCCAAGCAGGCCGGGTGCACCATCTCCATCGACATGGCCTCCTATAATGTAGTGGAATCCAACGATGCCTTCTTCCACAACCTGGTAGAGAACTACGTGGACATTGTCTTTGCCAACGAATCCGAGGCCAAGGCCTTTACCAAGAAAGAGCCCCGCGAGGCCATCGACGAGCTGGCCCGGGTGTGCAAGATTGCCGTTGTGAAGGTGGGTAAGGCGGGGTCCATGGTCAAATCCGGGGACGAGTATCATTTCATCGAGCCCTGGCCCGCAGAGCCCATCGATGCCACCGGGGCCGGAGACACCTATGCGGCCGGTTTCCTCTATGCCCATTCCCTCGGGATGCCGCTGCGCGTGTGCGGAGAGATTGGCTCCATCATTGCCGCCAAGGTGGTGGAGGTGATAGGCACCAAGATAGACATTCCCCGCTGGCGGAGCGCCAAGGAAGAAATCCGGGCGCTTATCGCCTCTAATCAGAAGTAAGCATGAAAAAATATTTTTGGGTTTTCCTTATTGCCATGGTGCCGCTCATAGAGATTCGCGGCGCCATTCCTTATGCCGTGGGCTTCGGCCTGCCGCTGGTTCCTTCCATCCTGGTGGCCATCCTGGGAAACATGTTGCCCGTGCCTTTTATCTTCCTTTTTGCCCGCAAGGTGCTGGAGTGGGGGAAGGACAAGAAGGTGATAGGTCCATTCTTTAAATGGTGCCTGGAAAAAGGGGAGAAAGGAGGCCGGAAACTGGAGGCCAAGGCCGGGAAGGGGCTGTACTGGGCCCTCTTCCTCTTTGTGGGCATTCCGCTGCCCGGCACCGGCGCCTGGACGGGCACCCTGGCCGCCAGCATCCTGAACATGGACTTCAAGAAAAGCAGCCTGGCCGTGATGGCGGGCGTGCTGCTGGCCGGCGCCATCATGCTGGCCGCCTCCTTGGGCGTTTTCGGCGCCATCGACTTGGTGAAATAATCCCGCCGGGCCCGCGTTAGAGCCGGGAAAGGTTGCAAAGCAGCAGTTCTCCGTTCTCTCCCCGCAGGTGCATGCCGTTTCCCTTGCATTTTTTCCACCATCGGCAATCCCGGCAAGGACCCGTCTTGAAGGGCGTATGGTCTCGGAAAATGCCGAACCGGTGCTCCCAGACATCCACAAAATCGTCTTGGTAGATATTGCCCTGGCCGTAGGAAGCCCGGATGCTGGTGCAGCCGGAAATGGCCCCGTCTATCCGGACGGAGGCGATGCTCAGACCGGCCTGGCAGGAAAAGGGGTAATCCCGCACCTTCTTCTCATAGGGCCCCAGGAAACCTTCGCAGCCATAGCTGGCCCGGATGCGGCCCTCCTTGCGGCAGGCCACGATGAAATCCATGAGGCTGCGGTACTGCTCCGGAGTAAGCTGCAAGTCCGGGTCGGCAGCGGCCCGTCCCACGGGGAAAACGGTGAAAAGACGCCAGGCCTTCACCCCCGCGCCTATGAGATACTCTTTGATTTGGGAAAGCTGGCCGATGTTTTTCTTTGTCACGCAGGTGACCACGTCAAAGCCCAGGAAAGAGACGGAAGAGAGGTAGCGGATGGCTTCATCGGCCCTTTTGAAAGAGCCCGGGACGCCGCGCATCCAGTCGTGCTCGTCTTCCAGGCCGTCCAAGCTGACGGTGGCCGCCCGCATCCCGCATTTGAGCAGCTCCAGGGCCTTTTTCGGAGTCAGCAGAAAACCGTTGGTGACCAGTCCCCACGGGAAGCCCAGTTCATGGATACGTCGGCCACATTGCGCCAAGTCCTTTCTCATGAGGGGTTCTCCACCGGAAAAGATAAGCAGGATGTCCTTGGGATTGTACGCTTCCCGGATACGCAGCAGCACCTTCTCAAAATCTTCGAAAGGCATGTCCGGGGTGAGGGCCGATGCGGTGCAGTCGCTCCCGCAGTGCCGGCAGTTCAGGTTACAACGCAGGGTACACTCCCAGAACAATTGTCTCAGGGGGTGTACCTGTGCTTCCCATTTCAGGAGATGGCCTTGCAGGAGCATTATTCCTGTCCCGGCGTTTCGGTCTCAGTTTCCGTCTCGGATTCCGGAAGTTCTTCCTGGAGTTTTTGTTCCTGCTCCAGGGCTTCCAGTTCCTGCTGGATGACTTCCTCATCGTAAGGAATCCTGGGGCCGGGTCCGTAACAGGCCGTGAACACATTCACTCCCAGCAGCAGGCACAATATGCGAATGAAGGCTTTTTTCATGGCTCGAGGTGTTAGCTTCGCAAATATAAGCATTTTTTGTATCTTTGCAGTTCTGTTAGAAAAAATTTTATGGCATACTACGAATTGAATGAGCAGGAGCAGGGACGAAGGGAATCCCTTGCCAAACTGAGGGAACTGGGTATCAATCCCTACCCGGCACCCATGTATCCGGTGAATACCACCACGGCGGAAATTGCGGAAGGCTTCAAGGCCGATGAAGGCAATTTCCAGGACGTGTGCATTGCCGGGCGCATCATGAGCCGCCGCATCATGGGGGCAGCCTCCTTCATGGAGCTGCAGGACAGCGTCGGCCGCATCCAGGTGTACGTGAAGCGGGACGAGATTTGTCCCGGTGAGGACAAAACCCTGTACAACACCGTGTTCAAGAAACTCCTGGACATCGGAGACTTCGTGGGCATCAAGGGCTTTGCCTTCTTCACCCAGACCGGCCAGCTTTCCGTACATGCCAAGGAGCTTACGGTACTGTCCAAGAGTCTCCGCGTGCTTCCCATCGTCAAGACGGATGCCGACGGAACCGTACACGACAGTTTTGAAGACCCGGAGCTCCGCTATCGTCAGCGCTATGTAGACCTGGTGGTGAACCCCCAAGTGAAGGATACCTTTGTGAAGCGCACCCAGATTATCAACTGCATGCGGGAGTGCTTCAACGAGGCCGGCTGCCTGGAGGTGGAAACCCCCATCCTGCAGGC
>CAMOKK010000088.1 GCA_946617545.1 uncultured Bacteroidales bacterium
CCGAAGTGGGTGTAAAACAGGGAAAGAGCGACGCTGCTTCCGTGCTCTCCTCTTTCATGACGGAGGTAAGGAAGATAGACAAATGCGCCGGGGTCTTCTATTGGGAGCCGCAGGTGAACGGAAACTGGCGCCCGGCCATCTACGAAAACCTGGAGGAACTCTCCAAATACAGCGGAGAGAAGCAGACAGCCCCCTGGAACGCCTATGACCAGGGCGCTTTCAGTGCCGATTACAAACCCACCGCCATTCTGGACTGCTTTGCCCAATGAGAAAGACCCTGATACTGCTGCTGTGCCTGAGTGCCCTGGGCCTGCAGGCGCAACCCCTGGGCCGGACCCTGTGGAATGAGGGCTGGCTTTTCTCCAAGGACGGAGAATCCCGCGTGCTGGACCTGCCCCACGACTGGGGCGTGGAAGGCGCCTTCCGCCAGGAATACCCCGGCGAAACGGGCAAACTTCCCTGGTGGGGAAAGGCGGAGTACCGCAAGACGCTCTCCGTATCGGCCGATGATTTGAAAGGCCGCATCCGTCTGGAAATTGACGGTGCCATGTCCGATGCCAGACTGCTGGTGAACGGGCAGGAAGCCGGCGGCTGGCCCTATGGCTATGCCTCCTGGGCCGTGGAGCTGAATCCCTGGCTCCGGGAGGGGGACAATGAGATAGTGGTGAAACTGGACAACAAGGAGGAGAGTTCGCGCTGGTATCCCGGCGGCGGCATCTACCGCAACGTATGGATTACCCGCCAGGCTCCTACCTCCGTGGCCCATTGGGGCAGCTTTGTGAAATCGGCCTTGGAGGGTGATGAGGCCAAGGTTTGCCTGGAGCTTAAACTCCGGACGGACCGCCCGCAGGCGGTGAAGGTGCGCACGGAAATTTTCCGGGCCGATGCCCTTGTGGCCTCTGCCGAAACCCTGGGCCAGGTCTATGACGGGCGCGTGCTGAATCAGGAATTCCGCATTCCGGCGCCCGAGCTTTGGAGCCCTTCCACTCCGGTCCTGTATTGCGCCCGCACCAGCGTTACGGCGCAGGACGGCACCACAGATGTCTATGAGACACCTTTCGGCATCCGTGAGATTGAGTTCAAGGCCGACGGCTTTTACCTGAACGGAGAAAAGACCTTCCTCAAGGGCGTTTGCCTGCATCACGATGCGGGCGCCCTGGGAGCAGTCTGGAACGAGGACGCCTGGGTGCGCCGCCTTCAGATGCTCCGGCAGATGGGCTGCAACGCCATCCGAACCAGCCACAACCCGCCTGCACCGGAGTTCCTGGACCTCTGCGACCGGATGGGCTTTCTGGTGATGGACGAACTCACGGACACCTGGACCTACGCCAAAAAGCCCCACGGTTATGCCGAGCTCTTTGAGCAGTGGGCGAAGAAAGACTTGACGGCCCTCATTCACCGAGACCGCAACCATCCTTCCGTGATTCTCTGGAGTATCGGCAACGAATGCGGAGAACAGGGAGACAGCAGCCGCTGGTGGATTCCGCAGATGCTCACGGACCTTTGCCACCGGGAGGATCCTACCCGGCTCACGACGGCCGGAAACGACAATCCCTGGGCCGCCACACAGGACTATGCGGGCACCATCGACGTGTATGGCTTCAATTACAAACCCCATCTGTATCAGGCGTTTGTGGACGCCCATCCCGGGCAGCCGGTGCTGGGCTCCGAGACTTCTTCCTGCATCTCTACCCGCGGGTACTACCGCTTCCCGGTAGAGGAGGAGAAGGGAAAGGGCTGGGACATGAATCCGCCCTTCCAAGTGAGTTCCTACGACCTGTATGCCCCCGGCTGGGCCTCCAAGCCGGACTATGAGTGGCAGTATGAGGACGTGGTTCCCCAGTGCGCCGGAGAGTTTGTCTGGACCGGCTACGACTATCTGGGAGAGCCCACGCCCTTCAATATGGACCCTTCGGTGTTCACCAACTTCCATACGGAGGAGGAGAAAGAGGCCTACCGCAAGATGGTGGAATCCTGGGGCCAGGTAATCAGCGACGTTCCGCTGCCTTCCCGCAGTTCCTACTTCGGTATCATGGATTTGGCCGGTTTCCCCAAAGACCGCTACTGGTTGTATCAGAGCCGCTGGCGGCCGGAGGTGCCCGTAGCGCACATCCTGCCCCATTGGACCTGGCCCGGCCGGGAAGGACAGGTGACGCCTGTACACGTTTATACCAGCGGAGACGAGGCCGAACTCTTCGTGAACGGCGTTTCCTATGGCCGGAAAGCCAAAGAGGGCTACCGGATAGTGTGGAACGATGTGGTTTATCGGCCCGGAACCGTGGAGGTGGTGTGCTACCGGAACGGGCAGGAATGGGCCCGGGACAAGGTGAAGACGGCCTCCAAGCCCTCCCGCCTGAAGGCCACCGTGGACTATGCCGGGGCCGAACTCACCTATGTGAATGTAGATATTCTGGATGCCAGGGGCACCCTGGTGCCGGATGCGGCCGACACGCTCACTTTCAGTGTGAGCGGCCCGGCCGTCCTGGTGGCCACGGATGCCGGAGACCCCACCTCCCACATTCCTTTTTACAGCCCCACCCTGCCGGCTTTCCACGGGAAGGCATCGGCCATTGTGCGGCGGACCGGAGAGGGCCCCGTGACGGTGAGCGTCCGCGCCCCCGGGCTTGGAAAGGCCAGACTGGTTTTATAATTTTGTATGCGATGAAAAAAACACTTTTGATGGCTGCTGTTATTTGCGCCGCCGCGTGCGGACAAACTTCTGTCAATGCCGATTACCCCGACGCCACCCCGCAGGAAATTAGCCGGGTGGAACCCCTGAGCTGGTGGACGGGCATGAAAACCGGCCTGCAGCTGATGGTGCAGGGCCCGGATATTTCTGCCTGTGAGGTCTCCGTCTCCGGAAAGGGCCTCAGCATCAAGAAGGTGCATAAGGCCGACAACCCCAACTTCCTCTTCGTGGACGTGGATGTGGAGGCATCGGCCCGGCCGGGAACCTATTATTTCCTCTTTTCCCGCGAGGGGAAGACCATCCGCTATCCCTACCTGATTCAGGCCCGGGAGGAGGGGAGCGCCCGGCGGGAAAGCTTCACCACGGCCGATATGGTTTACCTGATTATGCCGGACCGTTTCGCCTGCTCCCCGATGGCGGAAAAGGCCTATGAAGACGGCTCCCTGGTACCCTGGACGGTGCCCGAGCTGCCGGACCGGGTGGACCGGACCGATGCCGTGGCCCGTCACGGCGGCAACCTGCAGGGCATGATGGACCATCTGGACTACATTGAAGACCTGGGCGCCACGGCCATCTGGTGTACGCCGCTGCTGCTGGACAACCAGCCGCGGGAGTCTTACCACGGCTATGCCTGCGCAGACTATTATCATATCGACCCCCGCTTTGGAGACAATGCCCTGTACAAAACCTTTGTCCAGGAGGCGCACAAACGCGGTTTGAAGGTGATTATGGACGTGGTGACCAACCACTGCGGCACCGCCCACTGGTGGATGGAAGACACGCCTTTCAAGGACTGGTACCATGTGAACGAACCCTACATGCAGATGAACGCGCTCTTCTCCGTGTACATGGACCCGCATGCCTCGCAGCGGGACCTGGAGCGTCAGGAGAGCGGCTGGTTTGTTCCGTCCATGCCGGACATGAACCTGGACAATCCCTTTGTGCTCAAATATTTCCAGCAGTGGGCCGTCTGGTGGACGGAATATGCCGGTCTGGACGGACTCCGGGTAGATACCTATCCGTACAACGAGCCGGAGCCCATGAGCCGGTGGTGCAAGGCCGTGACGGACGAATATCCCAAGATGAACATCGTGGGCGAGTGCTGGGACATGAACATCCCGCAGGTGGCCTATTGGCAGAAGGACAATCCCAACAGGAACGGCTTCAATTCCCACCTGCCTTCCATCATGGATTTCCCGCTGCAGAGCGCCCTTATCCGTGCCCTGCAGGAAGACAAGGTGAATTGGGACGAGGGCATGACCCGCATTTACTCCGTTCTGGCGCAGGATTTTGCCTATCAGGACCTCTCGCACATGCTCACCTTCTTTGCCAACCACGACCACGCCCGCACCGGCGATGTGCTGGGACAGGACCCGGCCCGCATGAAGCTGGCCCTGGCCCTGCTGGCCACTATCCGCGGCATCCCGCAGCTTTATTACGGCGACGAGATGATGTTTCTGGAGCGAAAGGACGTCCCTTCCCACGACGGGGCCAAGCGTATCGACTTCCCCGGCGGCTGGGAGGGAGATCCGGTGAATCTCTTTACGGCCGTGGGCCGGGCGCAGGCTCCGGAGCTGTATGCATCGGCCTCGGAAATCCATGACTATGCCCGGGCCCTTTTCCGCTGGAGAAAGGGCTGCAAGGCCGTTCAGGAAGGGAAGACGCTTCACTTCCTGTCACGCAGGAACGTGGGCCCCGTGAACATCACGGACAATTCCTACGCCTTCTTCCGTTACACGGACACGGACGCCGTGTTTGTGTATGTGAACAACAACCCGGAGCCCCGCACCCTGGACTGGAATCACTACCGCGAGTTCGTAAGCGCTCCCGTGACGGGCACCGACGTGGTTTCGGGAGAAAAGGTCACCTTGCGGGACGGGCTTTCCATCGGCCCCAAAGAGGCTTTGATTGTAGAATTTAAACGATAAGTATAGTATGAAACGAATTTCTTTCCTCCTGCTGGCCCTGGCCGCCGTGCTCACGGGCTGCAGCAAAAAACAGGCGCCTGTGCATCCCGAGTGGACCTATGGCAGCGTAGTGTATGAAGTGAATATCCGCCAGTTCTCGCCGGAAGGCACGTTCAAGGGCGTGGAGGCCCAGCTGCCCCGCCTCAAGGAACTGGGCGTGGACGTGCTCTGGCTCATGCCCATGTACGAGATTGGCACCGTGGAGCGCAAGGGCACCTTGGGTTCCTATTACGCCATCTCCGACTACAAGAAGGTGAATCCCGAGTTCGGCACCATGGAAGACTTTCAGAGCCTGGTGGACAAGGCTCATGAGCTGGGCTTCAAGCTTATCCTGGACTGGGTGGCCAACCAGACCGCCCCGGACAATGTGTGGATGAGCGAAAAACCGGCCGATTTCTACGAGCGCGACTCCCTGGGCAACGCCATCTATGAGTATGACTGGACAGACACCCGCAGCCTCAATTATGAGAACGAGGAGGTCTGGTGGGCCCAGGACGAGGCCATGCGCTTTTGGCTGGCCAAGGGCGTGGATGGCTTCCGCTGCGACGCCGCTGGCGAGGTGCCCGCCAAATTCTGGAAGGCCATTCTCCCCAAGATGAATGCCGATTATCCGGAAATCTACCTGCTGGCCGAAGCCGAGCGGGAGAATCTGGCCGATCCGTGCGAGACCTTTGATGCCAACTATGCCTGGGAACTGCACCACCTGCTCAATTCCCTGGCCCAGGGCCAGAAAACGGTGGCCGACCTCAAGGATTATGTGGCCCGGGATGCGGAGAAATTCCCCAAGGAAGCCTTCCGCCTCAGCTTCACCTCCAACCACGACGAGAATTCCTGGAGCGGCACCGAGTTCGAGCGCGAGGGTATCTATGCCAACGCCTGCGCCGTGCTCTGCTTCACCCTCCCGAATACCCAGCCCCTCATCTATACGGGCCAGGAGATTGGCCTGAACCGCCGGCTGGCCTTCTTCGAGAAGGATCCTATCACGGACTGGACGCCCAATGAATACACCACCTTCTGGAAGGGTCTGGTGGATTTGAAGCACCAGAATGCGGCCCTGGCCGCCGGCGAGCGTGGGGGAGAACTTTCCTGGTGGGAAGTTCCGGAGGATATTGTGGCCTTCTCCCGCACCAAGGGTGAGAATCAGGTGATTGTGATTGCCAACTTCGGCAAGGAAGCCTATACGCCTACCTTCAACATCCCGGAGACGGTCTATACCAACCATTTCACCGGAGAGAAGGTGCAAGGCCCCACAGACCTCTCCCTCGCCCCGGGAGAATATGTGGTTCTTACCAAATAGGCTTGACT
>CAMOKK010000089.1 GCA_946617545.1 uncultured Bacteroidales bacterium
GCCAGGCGGCATGGGAGGCCGGCACCAGCTCGGCCGTAACGTCGTGGTCGGCCAGGTAGACGCTGTAATAGTACGGCTTGGCCACCTCTGTCTTGTGGGAGAACCAGCTGGCGCGTTTTTCCTCGTCATAGAAAGGGCCGGTAGTCACCGGCATCAGGCTGAAGGCACCGTAGTCGTTGATCCAGGGAGAGGGCTGATGCGTCTGCTTGAAGCCGCGGATGTGCGTGGCGTCGTAACGGTAGGTCCATCCGTCTCCGTTCTTTCCGGTCTGGGGAGTCCAGAAATGGGCGCCCCAGGGAACGGCGATGGCCGGATAGGTGTTGCCGGTAGAGAGGTTGAAGGTGGACAGGGTGCCCCCCATGGGGTTCACGTATTCTGCCCAGTCTCCCAGGGCACGGGACGTATTCACAACCGGCTGGGAGCAGGCCTGCGCCAGTAGGGCCAGGACTGCGGCGGCAAAGAATCTATGCTTCATTTTCCGGAGAATCGGCATTAAACATTTCTTTCAGTTTGGGCAAATAGCCCTTGAGAAGCACAATGCCACAACCCAGAACGAATCCAAGGAAAGTCCAGACAATCAAAGTCTTTGCCCGGCTGTTGGACGGTTTGGTGGGAACGGCGACCGGCTGGACGATGGTAAAAGCCGGCGTATCCCGCTTCACCTGCATCTTGGACTGTTCCAATTGCTTGGCCATTTCAAGATAAATGGAATTGGCTACGGTATATTTGGAGCGGACCCGCTCCATCTCTACCCGGGAACGGGTGGTGGTCATGCTCTGGGAACGGTCCGTTACCGATGCAAGCAAGTTCTGATAATGGTCTGCTTCTGCCTTCACCTCCTTATAACGGGCCTGGACATACTCCAGTTCAGCCTCCGCCTTTTCTGTCCGGAAACGGGTGATTTCGGCCTGCAGCAGCTGCTGGGCCTTGAGCGCAAGTTCCGCCGTCTGGATGGGCTCGGAGCCCGTTACCGAAAGTGTCAGAAGTCCTTCCTTCTTGTCAACGGCAAGACTGACGGCATTGCCGATAGCCGTCATAAACTTCTCCTCGTCCTTGTTGACAAGAAGCGGCTTGGGACCGTCCGTAACGCCTTCGGCAGGAAGACTCAACTCTTCCTTTTCGCCCCGGAGGGCTCCCAGGATGACACCCGGCAGGCCGATGGTGTACTTCTTGACCGCAGCCATTACGCCGGGTTTGTCATAGTTCAAGGCGTAGTCCAGCATGCTGACGGCGGTGTCGGCTTTTTCATAATGCAGGGGCGTATGAAGAAGCTCCAGCCGGAAAGGCGTACTGCTGACAATCTGCGGATAGGTTACGGGGGAAAGGTCGGCCGAAGGCGAAGTTCCCAAGTCGAAACCGGCCAAAGATGCCAGACTGCTGAGCGAAGAAGTTTTTCCGGATGACAACTGCGGCACCATGACCGTATTCACCGTATAGGTCCGCTTCATGGTGAGGGCCGCGACGAGGCCCAGGACTATGAAAACGGCCGTACAAATGATAATGGTCTTCCGGTCTTCCCAAAGGCTCCGGACCAGAGCCATGATGTCTATCCCTTCCTCTTCTTCGGGTACAGGATGATATGTCGTGCTGTTCTGTTCCATTGATTAATTCGATTTGGCGATGTTGCGGGCCAGAATGACGATGGAAGCCACGGAAGTCATGGCAGAGAGGCTCTTGGCAATGATGCCTTCGAAATCTGTCTTTTGCTTGGGCTCCTCCAGCTTACGAAGCTTGTCCGGATCGATGCTCACGGAAATGACGGCGCCGGGCTGGACCGTGGGGTAGGTGCGGAAGAACAGGAAACGTCCCGTTCCGTCAGCCTGGCTGTTGGGATAAGTGACGGTGACGCTGTTGCGGTCGGCCGTCTTGGCAAAACCGCCGGCGTAGTGATCGATGTACCATTTGGCGGAATGGGCGCCCTGATACACCACCGTCCGCTGTTCGGATGCAAAATTATCCGGAGTATACTGTCCCATGCGCGTTCCTTCGAATCGAAGCGTCACGGTATTCTCCTGACGGGGAATGGAGACGACGTCACCCTCCATCAGAATGGGGTCATAGGCCATGTCGCCGGTATGCCCATTCATTTTTTTGAGATTGATGCCGATAATGCCGCGATTGTTGAAAGAGCGGAAAATATTGGCGAAAGGCTCCGCGTCGTCCAGCAGTCCTCCAGCCAGTTTGATGACATCCGACAGCTGAGTACGGTTGTCATTCAGCACATACACGCCGGGATAACGGACACGGCCGGTCACCTCCACGCTACGGTTGAACGCAAAATTGGGCGTCATCCGCACCACAATGTGGTCGAAAGGCTGGAGTTGGAAATCCTGTCCCACCAGATTCAGGTTCTCATCCACTTTCAGGGTAATGGTTTCGTAAGATACCTGCTCGCTCTTGGAAATATCAACGCGGAACACTTCAATCTTGTCATAGGCGGCGCCCACTTCCAACCCGCCGGCCATGGTAAGGAGGTCATGAACGGTAAGGGAAGCATCGAAGGGTGTGCCGAACGAGTTCTTCACAGCTCCGCTGACATGCACTTCACCCACATTGGTATAAGTGGTGTTGTCGTATATGTTGAGCCGGTCGCCGGGCTGCAGCATCTTGTCACCGTCTTTTTCCAGATTGATACGCAGATATTCCACCTTTTCCGGATTGGTGACATCCCTGCGGAAAATGTAGGCTACCGGGAATACGGTAGGCCGGAGGCCGCCGGCGAACTCAATGGCCTGGGATATGGTCATGCGGTCTTTGAGGCCGAAGTCACGGGAGAACGGCTTGCGGACCTGACCTTGCACGGAGATGGTCTCCACATCCCGATAACCGGCCTGTTCCAGCACAGTAACTTTGTCGCGGGCTTTCAGGACAAAATCCGGATGACCCGACACTCCGGGATAAGGGACAGTAATGACCTCCACCGTATTGTCATCCTTCGTGCGCTCTACGAATACGAAATCCGTCTTGGCGGTATAGCGCGGTTTGGCATTGTCCAAAAGCGTGATGAGACTGCGGTTCTTGCGTATATCATAACGTCCCGCATAGTAAACATCTCCCCCCACGGCCACATACTGTTCTTCCAAATTGTCGGAGCCGCCATGCAAACTTATCACGTCGCCGTTCTGAAGGAGCACTTTCTGGGAGCCGGAAAGAACCTCGCGGAGGTCGTAATCCGTATAGGAAAGCTTTCCGCCTTCCATGCGCTGGAGCTGGACAAAATCATCGGCCGCGTTCAAGGAAGGACCGCCGGCATAGTCAATCACGTCCGCAATGGTTTCCCCGTCCAACACTTCGTAACGCATCGGACGGATGACGGCACCCTGCACGGAAACCACTTTCCGGGCAATGGGGACAAAGAGAACATCTCCGTTCTGAAGGTCGTAATGGGGGCCGGAAATCTCTCCCTTCATGTATTTATAAAGATCCAGGCTGTGCGTCTTGCCGCCGCGGGAAATCTGGATTTCGCGAACGGAGCCGATAGCGGAAGGACCACCGGCGGCAGCCAGGGCATTGAAAGCCGTATTCAAAGCGCTCAGGGTGAATCCGCCCTGCGTCCTCACTTCACCGTAAATGCTCACGGAAACGGTGCGGGCCGTAGAAATGGTAACGGCAATCTGGTCCGGGCGGAAGGAATAATGCTGCGCCAGTTTGGAACGGATGGCGTTGCGGGCCTGACCCAGCGTCATTCCCTTCAGGAAAATCTTGGTGCTTCCCGCAGGCTGGATGGAGCCATCGGCCTCGATTCTCTGGTGAATCTCTGTCTGGGAGGAGCCGAAAATGGAGATATGGATTTCATCCCCTTCGCCCAGCACATAGGTATCCGGAGCCTGGGCTCCGTCGGTGGTACGGAAAACATCCAACGATTTGCCCGTGAAGAGGGAATGGCCATAAACGGAATTCGCATTGTCCGGTTCGGGGGCGGTGACACGCGGAGCGGACGCCTCTGCCACCCGCTCTTCCCGTGTGGTGACCGGAATCTCCGCATCAGGAGCAGTACCCGCGCTGGAAGTGGCTTCGGCAGTCGTATTCTGACTGGCAGCCTGCTGCTTTTCGGCCTGCATCTGATTCAGGATATCCATCACGCGGCCTTGATAATTGGCATACTCGGAAGGCTGAATGGCATCCACGTCAATTCCCTCCTGCAAAAGGCGGGCGCGGACTTCCGTCTCCGAAAGGCCCCGTTTGGCCAGTTCGGCCTGTGCCAGGGATAAAAGATGGGCAGACTGCGCCAGTACCATCATCGGCACAAGCAGCATCAACGCGAAAGAAAGAAATTTCTTCATATAATTGCAATTAATATTATTTCGTAAAATCGTACAAAGATACTGATTTTTGCGCTAATCTAAAAATCATAGAGATTCAGGCCGGTTTCCTCATCGTGGCGGCGTTTGAGCCTGGTGAGGCCGAAGTCCGTCACCACCAGCTCGCAGGCGCCGTTGATGCGGGCGCTCAGCAGGTGCCCGCCCACGCAGGTGTAGTCCCGGCGGCTGCAGGTAAGGTGGACGTGCAGATACGGTTCCCCGTCCTTTTCCGAGATATTTCCCGTCAGGTTGGTGATTTCCATCTGTTCCCGGAAAGTCTTGTCCACATACTGTTTGGTGGCCGGGTCCAGGAAGCGGAAGGTGGCCTCCGAGACGGCGCCCAGGCCGCTCACCTCGCCGGCCTTGATTTTCTGCTTTTTGCAAAAATGAGCCAGCGCCTCCACAATTTCTTCATGGTTGTCTATACTGAGGACATAACGCTCGTTCCACTCCGTAAGCGGGGCGCTCACTCTGACTCTCTTGTAAGTATACATGGCATGTTTTATGTGTTAATCGCGTAAAGTTAGCAATTTTTAGTGTATCTTTGTATGAAATTTCAAGCCGATATGAAGAAACTCTCACTCCTGGCCCTCTTGCTGCTTGCATGCGTCAGCCTGCAGGCCCAGCAAGTCCGCGCCAATTACCGCACAGACGGAATGACCCACATCTCCACCCAGCCCGAGAAAATCAATCTGGGCAACTCTCCGGCCCAGATCAGGCTGGAACTGGTGGGCTTTCCCGACGGCTCCACCCTATATCTGATGTACATGAACCTCCTTCAGGAAAAGAAGGCCTCATCGGCCGCCCCCAAAGGCGTGAAGATGGCCGTGAACCTCAGTAACGGGAAGTTCGTGCGGCTGGAGCAGATCGGCCAGTATCCGGCTTCCACCAAGAATACGATGCTCAAGTATGCCGTAGAGCCGGCCGATATGGAAAAGATGGTGAAGGGCATCAAGTCCGTGGATATCGTGACGGGCTGGGACCCGGAAGACTACGTGCAGGGCAGCTTCGCCAACAATGAACTGGGCGCTCTCCTCAAGCGCCACTGCGAGGCCATCCTGAAGGCCGCCCCCGGCACCGTGGAGCTCAAGGCCACCCTGGCCGAGCGGCAGGACAACCTGAACAGCACCATGACCACCACCAATCCCCTGATGGCCAGAGGCAAGAACTACGACTACAACGTCCTCATCTCCCAGCTCACCTACAAGACCTCCGAAGAAGAAGACATAGACCTTTACTTCGCCATCGGCTGTGAGGAGCGTTTCCACATTCCCTTCGACTCCTCGGTGCGTTTCACCCTCAAAGACGGCTCTTCCGTGGGCCTTCTCCAGGCCCGTGACGACGTCAACTTCGTGCTGGTATACCCTTCCTCCAAAGACCTGGACCGCATGGTGAACGTGGGAATCTCCGGTCTCTCCATAGACTACGAAGGCGGCACCTTCACGGACACTTTCCCCGAGCGGGAAGAAGGCGAATACACCTTCTCCGGGGCCCTGGCCCAGCTGCAGCAGCTTATCTTCTATATAAGTTCCCTGTAGTATCAAAATTTTTGCTAACTTTGTATCCCCTTTTGCGGATGGTTCCGTAGCTCAGCTGGATAGAGCAACAGCCTTCTAAGCTGTGGGTCTTG
>CAMOKK010000090.1 GCA_946617545.1 uncultured Bacteroidales bacterium
TGTGGGCAGGCAGGAAGGTCTAATCTTTGATCAGGTGGATATCGCACTGCGGGAACGGAATGGTGATGCCATTGGCGTTCAGGGCGTCATATATCACGCCCACGGCGCGGTCTACGTAGGAAATCCTTTCGGGAACCAGCACGTATTGCTTGACCAGAATGACCACGCCGCTGTCGGCCATCCTTTCCACGAACACCTGGATTCCGTACTTGGGTTCCACAATGTCCCGTCCATAGCGGTCTTTGGTCTGAAGCACCTTCATGGCTTCCGTGATGGCTTCCCGGACTTTCTCCACCTTGGTGCCATAGGCCACGCTGGCCGTGAGCTTGGTGAGCTCATAGGAGTTGTTCCGGGTGAGGTTGTTGAAGTTCTTGCCAAAGAGGGAGGTATTCAGGAAGGACATCTCCGTGCCGTCAATGGTCTCGACCTGTACGCACTGGTAGTTGATGGCCACCACCCGGCCGCGTACGCCCTCGCATTCAATCCAGTCACCCACCCTCAGGCGACCGCCCAGCAGCTGGATGCCGTAGATGAAGTTGTTGATGATGTCCTTGAGGGCCAGACCGATACCGGCCGACAGGCCGCCGGCAATGAGGGTGAGTGAGCCCATGGGGATTTTCAAGACGGAAACCACTACCACCACATACGTCATCCACACCAGGACACTGATGATGCTGTTTCCTAAGGACAGGTTGATTTCATTGGGCCGGATGGAGGTGCGCTGGTGTTTGCGCATGAAAGAAGTATAGCGGGTAAAGCGCCAGATGGCGTGTATGGCCTGGTTGAGGTAACGCAGGACCAGAAACAGGAGGATAAGGCCGAAGATGTTCTGCCACGACAGGCAAAGCGTCTCGAAGCCGTTCTTGTCATAGATCTGGACGAAAGGCTTGTAGAAGATGGCGTCGAACAGGTCGTTGAAATCGAAGACGTTCAGGGATTGGCGTACGCAGATGGGCAGGGAAACCAGCAGCAGGGTGGGGAGGGCCACGTTCCTGATGAAGTCATAGAACCAGGTAGCGCCGAAGAGCAGCGACTCGCGGTCTTCGCCGCCCACATAGGTGATATGTCTGCGCAGGTTTTCTACGCGCTTGTCCAGCCAGCGCTCCTTGTATCGGCCTGCCAGGTCTTCTATGCAGAAGATGGAGAGCAGGGCTGCCAGCTGGAAATACCACCATACCAGAATGAGCAGCGCCACGAAGGTGTAGCCCAGGAAGGAGAACAGGAAGGAGACGAGATAGATGATGAGCGAAATCCAGCCCAGGGCGCTGTCCACAGGGGTGGCTTTGGCGCTTTCCCGGATGCTGAACAGCAGTTGCCGCACCACGGCGACGGCCAGGATGGGCGGAAGCAGGAAAACCAGCAGGGAGTCCGGCGCGAAGCTGATGCGGCAGACAATGATGAACAGGCCGATGAGGATGGTGGGAATATAGAGCCGCAGGCAGTGGCGGATCTGCTCCGCTTTCACACGCAGCAGCAGGGAGCCGGAAATGGCGATAAGAAGCCACAGGAAGGTGTTGATATGCCTGGCACCCAGATCGACGAAATCATTTCCCTGCAGGCTGAAACCGAGCACCAGGAAGTAGATGATGGTTCCAAACAGCATGGAGAGCAGGAAACGCCGGTTCTTGGGAAAAAGATGGGCGATTCTTTTCCATTTGCCCAGCAGCCATATCAGGATTCTGGCCACGCCCCAGAAAAAGCCCAGGATGATGAGTTGCAGAAGGCTGAACGCCACCAGCATGAAATTGAGTTCCTTGCTTGATACGGTTTGGAAGTAGTCTTCACTTTCCTCCTCTTCTTCCCCGCTTCCCACCTCGATGGTCACGGTGACGCTTTCGTCATCGCTTGTGTCCCAGAAATTGTATTGCTTGCCCAGGTCCATCTTCACCTTGTCCCAATAAAAACCGGGGCTGGACAGGATGTCCAGGTAGGGGGTCTGGCCGTCTGCAAAGACATATTTCTCCAAGTCATCGTAACGGGACTGGGCATAGTCGTAGGCTTCCTTCATGCGCAGGAAAGCCGCCCGGTAGTGCGTGCTGTCCGCCAGCAGGGTGGCACGGTTGTCGGCATGCATTTTCAGCAGTTCCGAGGCATAGAGGATGCAGGAATCCCGGTGAATCTCTCCCTCGCTGTCCAGAATAAACGGGGAAGCGGTGGAGTCGGTGACGGCAAGGCGAATCACCTCCTTCTCCAGGGAAGACGCCATGTCGGAGAATTCCCGGTATAGGGAATCGTTGCGGTACAGCAGGCTGTCCGGCACTACCGAAAGCGGTTTGTCTTCCATCTGGGGCGGGAGCCGCCGGAGAGCCTCGATCAGACGGGCGTAGCGGTCCACCTCCACATCCAGTTCATGTACCTTGCGGTCGTACGGCTTGCTGTTCCTGCTGAAGTCCTTATAGGCCGACGCTACCTTGTTCAGGGCATAGGCCAGGTTGAAAGTCCTGTCCTGTTCCTGCGTATAAAGGAGGAGCGAGAGCTCGTTGGACGCGGTGAGGATATTCACCATCCGTTTGTGCTCGCGCTCGTAGTTCTTGTCAAACTGCTTCTGTTTTTCTTCCCGTTGCGAAAGGCTTTTTTTCAGTTCGGTGCGGAGGTCTTTCAAGACATGGCTGATGGGCTGCCCGTTCACCACCGAGAGGAGCGGAATGGAAAACACCAGGATAGCGAAGGCAATGGTCAGGAGTTTCTTTTTCATACCGGGGATGGACTTTTAAATTTCAAAGATAATATTTTTCATGCGTTTTTCCCAAATGAGCGAAGATTCTTGGAGAAGCGCTCCTTCGACATGGACGGAACCTTCGTGGGAGAACTCTATCCCAGCTACTTCGAATACAACCTGCTGGAATACCGCGTGCTGGACGACTTCAAGACCATTTACGGTGAGCAGGTAAAGGTGGTACCGTTCACCTTCGAAGATTAATTCTATTTATCTTCCTGCCTTATTGAACCACCAGCAGGAAGAGGAAGTGGGCGATGATGCCGGCGCAGAGACCGGCGATGGCGTGGGCGCCGATGGCTTTGGAAATCATCTTCCGGTAGCCCAGGGAATCCAGCATGGCCGTGTGCGTGGAAAGGAAACCGCTCCAGCACATGCCGATGGCCGTGAAAACGGCAATGGCGTTCCCGTCCAGGATGCCCGCGGCATCAAAGGTGGGAAGAAGGCCGAGGGCCGCGCCCACCGCACCGAGGGCCGTCATGGGGAAGGCAATCAGTTCCATGTGGGTGAAGCCGAAGAGCCACTCGAACACCCAGTGTACCTTTTCGGCCAGCCACGGGAGAACGGGGACGCCCTGGCTGGAAGAGCCGTCATACACGCCGGAAGGCCCCGGGCCGAAGGTAACCATAATCACCGCGGTGGTAATGATAAGTACGCCCGGAATAATCTGGAGACCCAGGTCCACGCCGTTTTTTCCGCCGTCCAGGACCGCGTTGAGAAAGCGCATGAAAACGCCGGGGCGGGGCTGCACGTCCCCGGACATTTCTTCGGCTTCGCTGTCGGCCTGTTCTTCCACGGCGGGGCTGTCCAGCTCCGGATATGCCTTGAGGCAGGAGCGCTGCATCAGGCGCGTGGAGATGACGGAGCCGCACACGGCACCGGCAAAGCCCAGCAGCGCGGCAGTAACCTGGCCATAGCCAATCATGGTAATGATGACCACGAAACCCATGCCGAAAGCCGTCCCGAAATTAGTCAACGAGATAAGCTGGTATTTTTTGAAGTAAGAGGCGAATTTCCGGTCTTTGGACAGGGCGATGATGGCGGGATTGTCGGAGAGGAACGTCATCACCCCGCCCAATGCGGCTACGCCCGGCAAATGGTAGAGCGGCTTCATCAGGGGCCTCAGAACCCTTTCCAGGAGGGTTACTACGCCAAACTCCGACATCAGCTTGGACAAGGCGCCGGTGAGCACCGTAATGCCCATCAGATAAAACACCGTGTTCAGGAGCAGGTCGTGCGCCGTGTTCATGAGGGTCTTGAGCATATTGGCCCCGCCCATCTTCCAGCTCAGAAGGCCGAAGACCAGAATGAGGATGCCCAGAAACACCACGGCCTCCAAAATCGGCCTCAATGGACGCTGTTTGATTTTTTCAGTCATGTAAGAGTATGTTTTCGTGTCCTATTACTTAATGTATCGGCTAAAGAATTCCCAGACGATGTCGCAGGTATCCATGTCGGCCAGCGCCCAGGAGTGCTTGCCGCCCTGGACTTCATAGAGGCGCACTTGGCTCTCCGGGCCGCCTTCCCAGGCGGGTGCGCCCGTCCAGGTGTGCAGGACAACCGGATGGGACGTGTCTGTTTTCCGGGGAAGAAGCGTGGTTTGCTCCGCCGGTGGGCAGCCGTTCTCCCGTACCCAGAACTGCACGGCCTCCGGAACAGGGATATACGCGCCCCAGCCTCCTTCGTTCTCCAGGTCTCCTTCCCAGCGGGAGGTGCGGTCCATTGTGCCGTGTACTTCCATGAACGGAACCGGGCCATGGGATGCTACATGCTCGGAAATCCACAGCATGGTGAGCCCGGCGATAGAGGCGATGGCCCGGAACGCCCCGGGATACTTCCGGCCTATCAGGTAGCACATTTCTCCGCCGTTGGACATGCCCACCAGGAAGGGATTCTCCAGGTGATAGGTTTCGCAGAGGTAGCGGGAAAGGTAGCAGACAAACTCGTCGTCGTTCTGCCGCATCCCCTTTTGCCTGGGGTAGCCCACATACCAGCCCGTCTTGCCCTGCGGCGCCTTGAGCCCCTGCGGGATGCAGAGGGCGAAGCCTTCCCTTTCCGCCACTTCCAGCATTTCGGGCCGATAGCCGTCGGCCTTTCCGCCATATCCGTGCAGCATGAGCACCAGCGGTCGTCCTTCCCGCAGACGGGAGGGCATATACAGATAATGGCTGCGGTACTGCCCTTCAAACAGCAGGCTGTCCAGTACGGCCCGGGGCGGGTTTTCCTGACAGAGCCCCGGCAGGGAAAGCACCAGGGTCAGGGCGACGATAATGAAGCGACGGGCCATCATAATTCGGTCTTAATCTTGCCGATGATATCGGCATACTCTTCATCGGAAAGATAGGTTTTGCGCGGGTTCATTTCGAAGGTGCCGCCCCATTCCGGGCCGCCCTCATATTTGGGAACGATGTGCCAGTGGGCATGCTTCAGGGTGTCGGAATACGCCCCGAAATTGATTTTGGCAGGGTGGAAGGCCTTGTTGATGGCAACGGCCGTACGGCGCACATCCAGCATGAACCGGATAAAGTCTTCTTCCGGGATTTCGAACTGCTGGCCCACATGGTCCTTGTAGGCCACGACGCAGCGCCCCGGATGGGTCTGTTCCTTAAAAAGATACAGTGTTGAGACCGTGAGGTCGGCAATCTTGATCATCAGCGCATCCAATGCAGCCTTGTTCTCGCAGTATAGGCAATTCTGTGGCATAGTAGTATGTTTTTGTTTCCAAAGATAATACTATTCATGCTCATTTCCCAAGTGCGGGCATATTCTTTTATGGTCTGTCTGGATGCTGTGTTGTGTAATCTATTGTGTTCCATCATCTTCCGCAACACGCTCATTGTCCCGTAAGTGATCGACTGGATAGATTACCGCCACGCCTATTAAATAATCAAGGAAGGAGGGAAACTAAGACACCCCAGAGACATGGAAGTCTAATTGAGGGGATAGTTCAGCCCCCTTCGTATGTCAAAACGGTGGAGAACCAACACCCCTGTTCACACCACCGTTGGAAGTATCCTTCCAGAACGATGGTGCAAATCTAAAAGTTGACATAAGCCGCATAGACGTTCGGATTGGTTATGCGTAAAACCTTTTTCATG
>CAMOKK010000091.1 GCA_946617545.1 uncultured Bacteroidales bacterium
GCGACTTCACACAAGAATTTTATTCGGACTAAGCGAATCTCCATTTCCTCGTACTCATCTTCCAGGGCGGCGATGGCCTCCTGGAGGGAATCGGACGTGGCTTCTTCCTTGAACCAGGTATAAATTTCTTCCACCACTTCCGAGTCCAGCTGCTCGTTGATATAATAATTGAGGTTCACCCGGGTGCCGGAAGAGACGATGGCCTCTATCTCCGTCAGGAGTTCTCCCATTTCCAGCCCCCGGGCCGATGCGATGTCCTCCAGGTCCAGCTTGCGGTCGATGGCCTGGATGATATACACCTTGTTTCCGGATTTGGGGGCCACCGAGCGGAGCACGAAATCGTCCGGACGTTCTATCTCATTCTCCTCCACGTATTTGGCGATGAGATCCACGAAAGGCTTGCCAAATTTGTGGGCCTTTCCCTCTCCTACGCCCTGGCACTTTTCCGAAAGCTCCTTGAGCGTGAGCGGATACACGATGGTCATGTCTTCCAGGGCCGGATCCGAGAATACGATCCAGGGCTGGAGATGCAGGCCGCGGGCCACGTCTTTCCGGAGGTCTTTAAGCATGGAGAGCAGCACAGGGTCTCCACCTCCGCCTCCGCGGGCAGCCGCCGCCAAGTCTTCATCATCGTCATCCTCCCCCTCGGAGAAGGTGCGGTCTTCCACCAGCAGCACCTCATGCGGATGCTCCAGGAATTCCAGCCCCGCAGCCGTGGCGAAGATGAGTCCGTAATTCTCGATGTCCTTGTCAAGGAAATGCAGGATGAGTCCCTGGTGGATGACAGCGGCCCAGAAACGGACGTCGTGGTCTTTACCGGCACCGAACAGCGGAAGGTTGTCATGCTTGTAGGACTTGATCATGGCTGTGGACACCCCGGAAAGGATGGAAGCCAGGTGCTCCAGCTTGAAACGCTCCGGCAGGGACTGGATGAGTTCGATAACCAGACAGAGTTCCTCCTGCCCGTTGAAACGGGCCTTGGGATGCAGGCAGTTGTCGCAGGCGCCGCAATTGTCCTGGGGATAATCCTCTCCGAAATAATTGAGCAGGAGCTTGCGCCGGCACTGGCTGGACTCTGCGTAGGCAACCGTTTCATTGAGCAGTTGCTTGCCTATCTCCTGCTCCGACACAGGCTTTCCCTGCATGAACTTCTCCAGCTTTTGGATGTCCTTGTAGCTGTAATAGGTGATGCATCGGCCTTCCTGCCCGTCACGGCCTGCGCGGCCGGTTTCCTGGTAGTAGCCTTCTATGCTCTTGGGAATGTCGTAATGGATGACGAAACGCACGTCCGGCTTGTCTATGCCCATGCCGAAGGCGATGGTGGCCACAATCACGTCCACCTCTTCCATCAGGAACAGGTCCTGATTCTCTGCCCGGGTTTTGGCGTCCAGGCCGGCATGGTAAGGAAGCGCCTTGATGCCGTTGATGGACAGCAGCTGGGCCATCTCCTCCACCTTCTTGCGGCTGAGGCAGTAAATGATGCCGGACTTGCCGGTATTCTGGCGCAGGAAGCGGATGATGTCCTTCTCCGGATCCACTTTGTCCCTCACCTCATAATACAGATTGGGCCGATTGAAGGAAGACTTGAACACCTTGGCATCCTGGATGCGGAGATTCTTGAGGATGTCGCTCTGGACCTTGGGCGTGGCCGTAGCCGTGAGGGCGATGATGGGAGCCAGCTGGATTTCCTCCACGATGGAGCGGATTTTCCGGTATTCCGGACGGAAGTCATGGCCCCATTCAGAGATGCAGTGGGCTTCGTCCACGGCGTAGAAAGATATCTTGATTTCCCTTAAAAGGGCAATGTTTTCTTCCTTCGTAAGGGATTCCGGCGCCACATACAGCAGCTTGGTGACACCCCTCAGAAGATCTTCCTGCACTTCCTGAAGCTGTTGGCGGCTCAGGGAGGAGTTGAGGAAATGGGCGATGCCGGAATCTCCGGCCTCGAAGCCGCGGATGGCATCCACCTGGTTCTTCATGAGGGCAATCAGGGGAGAAATCACGATGGCCGTTCCTTCCATGACCAGGGCAGGCAGTTGGTAGCAGAGCGACTTGCCCCCGCCGGTGGGCATGAGGACAAAGGCGTCGTTTCCTTCCGTGAGATGGCGGATGATGGCTTCCTGGTCTCCCTTAAAGCCGTCGTAACCGAAGAAAGTCTTCAGTTTTTCATGCAATATGACGGGATTTACAGCCATGGGAGCCGGGCGTTTCAGTGTCCGGCTATAAATGTAACAAAAGAAAAAGGAAAATCCAAATTTTTTTGCTGCCCAGCCACTAAAATCATCCATTCAGGACAAAAAAGAACAAGATTCCGGAAATTATGTGTATATTTGCAGATTGAGCACACGAAAGCTCTTTTGAAAGATTTTTAATATCAAAAACAAACGAATATGAAACTCAACAACATCCTTCTTGCAGCTTCCGCCGCCATCCTGGTGGTAGCCTGCGGCTCTCCCAAGGTGGAGGGTTCCAAACAAGTCCGCGACCTTCTTCCCACCAAGGGCCAGGTTGACACCACTTCCTACCTGCTGGGTGTCAACTTCGGTCTGGTCATGACCCAGAACGGTTTCGGCGACCTTAACATGGCCCAAATTCAGAAGGGCATGAAAGACGCCCTCAATGCCAAGGAAGGCCAGCCCATGGACTCCGCTTTCGTAAAGCAGTTCAAGATTGACCCCTCCGACATGAACATGATCATCAACAGCTTCCTCCAGAAGCGCACCGCCTACGAAGGTGCCCTCAACAAGGAGAAGGGTGACAAATTCCGCCACGAGTTCGCCGTCAAGAACAATGCCGATTCCACCGCTTCCGGTATCGTTTACCTGATTCAGGATTCCGGCTCCGACGTCCGCGCCACCGACGACCGCGACACCGTGAAGGTGAACTACCGCGGAACCCTCATCGACGGCAAGGAATTTGACAAGAACGAAGGCATCGAGTTCCCCCTGAACCGCGTCATCCGCGGCTGGACCGAGGGCATGAAGCTGGTGGGCGAAGGTGGCAAGATCACCCTCGTGATTCCCGCCAACCTGGCCTACGGCGAGCGCGGACCCCGCGAAATCGGCGCCAACTCCACCCTCATCTTCGACGTTGACCTCCTGGAGGTTCACCCTTACGTAGAGAAAGAGGCAGCCACTCCCGCCAAACCCAAGAAGAAATAAGCATGGCACTGGAACTGGAAGGCACCCTTCGCCAGAAGATGGGCGTACAGTCCGGGACATCGGCCCGGGGCGCCTGGGCCAAGCAGGAGTTCATCCTGGAATTCCCGGACGGCAACTTCACCTCTCAGGCCTGTTTTACCGCCTGGGGCCAGGAAAAGGTGGCCGAGCTGGACAAGTACCAGGTGGGAGACCGTATCAAGGTTTCCTTCAACCTCAAGAGCCGCGAATACAACGGCCGATGGTACAACGACCTCCAGATTTGGCGCCTCTCCCCTGCCGGTGCAGCCCAGCATCCCGCCGCTGCCCCCACAGCCGCTCCGGCGCAACCGGCGCAGCCGGCCTATCGGCCTGAAAGCGCCCCGGCGCCCGCCTACGAGGCTCCGGCCCCTACCCTGGACGACATGCCGGGAGACGACTCCCCCGCCGACGACCTTCCGTTCTGACCTGCCGCGTTGACAGCGGCAATGTGCTCCAGGGCCGATTTCTTGTCAACGTGGCAATGAAATCGGCCTTTTTCATGGAAAACCGTGCCGCGTTGACAGCGGTAGCGCACTCCAGAGCCGATTTTTCGTCAACGTGGCAGACATCAAAAAAAATCACTATCTTTACGCGATATGAAACAGTTCCTCACTCTCCTGACCGCACTGGCCGTCACACTCCTGACCGGCTGCGCCGCCCTGAGGCAGACTCCGGAAGAAAAAGCCGCCGAAAAGCTTCGCCTCGAGCAAAGCCTGGACGCCCGGAAATACCAGATAGACATTGACTACATGATACCCCTCCGGGGCCCCGGCAAGTCCGTTACGGGAAGCTATTCGCTCTCCATAGACGAGAGTGTCATCGACTCCAACCTGCCGTACTTCGGCGTGGCCTACAGCGTCCCTTACGGCGGCGGCAAGGTCCTCACCTTCAAAGACCGGATTGGCGAGTACCGGGACAGCGGCTGGACCAAGGACCGGCGCACGGTCGTGGTCACCACCAACAACGGCGAAGACACCCTCACCTACACCATCACCGTCTTTGACGACGGCTCCACCGACATCTCTGTCCATTCCCGGAACAGGGAGGACATCAGTTACCGCGGAAAGACGGGCCCCCTCAAGAGCGGGCAGCAAGACTGAGCAGGCCATGTCCCACCCCAAGTTCATACTGGTGTCGGACCCGAAGACCCCGCTCATCGGAACCTTCGTCTATGGGATGGTCTCACAGCACCGGGACCTGGTGGAAGGCTATGTGAAAGTCCACGGCGGCGGGTGGTACCGCAAAGACGACAGCCGGAAGACCATCACCCTTTACGGCAGCAGTGGAGACTTCGGGGAGCCCCGCCTGGCCTTCCTGAACAGGATTCCCCGGGAGCTCAAAGGATACACCTTCCTCTTCTCCCCCGGCTGGAACCTGCCCGCCAACGAACTGGACCTCTCTGCCGTGGAATGGGTATAAAGAGAATTCTTTGTATATTTGTAAGCTATGACGAATTTTGGATATAACAACCGCTGGGTAAGGCTTGCCAAGGACGTGGTTTTTGCGGCCATCTGCTGCTGGCTCTTTACCCGCAAGGGCCTCCTGCCCGTTCTGCTGGGGGCTGTCGGCCTGTACTGGTACGGCCGTGACGCATACTACCAGGCCAAGGCCCTGTGGCAGGAGAAAACCTACAAGGCGCCGGACAGCACGGCCGATGCACCCCGCCCCACCCAGGCGCCCCCGCAGGACGGAAAAATCACGCTGAGCAGTGACGCCAAGGAGGCCGAATACACAAAAGAATAAGGCATGATTCCCCGGGAGACAGTGGACCAGATTCTGGACGCCGCCCGCATTGAAGAGGTGGTGGGAGACTTCGTGACGCTCAAGCGCCGCGGGGCCAGCTATGTGGCCTGCTGTCCTTTCCACAATGAGAAAACGCCATCCTTCCACGTAACGCCCTCCAAGGGCATTTACAAGTGCTTCGGCTGCGGCAAGGCCGGCAGTTCCGTGGGCTTTGTGATGGAATACGAGCACATGAGCTACCCGGAGGCCCTGCGTTACCTGGCCCGCAAATACCATATTGAGATAAAGGAGGAGGAAGAAACGGCCGAGCAGATTGCCGCCCGCCAGCGCAGCGAGAGCCTGATGGCCGTGAGCGAGTTTGCCCGGGGCTTCTTCCTGGACCAGCTGGGGGCCGGCGAAGGCCGCGCCGTGGGCTACCAGTACTACCGCAGCCGCGGCATCGAGGATGCCACCATACAGCAGTGGAGCCTGGGCTGGGCCCCTTCCGGGAAAACCACCCTGGTGGAAGCCGCCCGGAAAGCCGGTTACAAAGACGAATACATCCTGGGGGCCGGCCTGGCCATCCAGCAGGAAGACGGCACGCTCATAGACAAGTTCCGCGAGCGGGTGATGTTCCCCATCCACTCTGTGAGCGGGCGCGTCATCGCCTTCAGCGGACGCACCCTCAAGGCCGACAATCCGGCCAAATACGTGAACTCTCCGGAGACGGAAATCTATATCAAGAGCCGGAACCTGATGGGCGTCTGGTTCGCCAAGAGCGAAATTGCCCGGCAGGACCGCTGCATCCTGGTGGAAGGCAATGTGGACGTGGTGATGATGCACCAGATGGGCATCACCAACGTGGTGGCCTCCTGCG
>CAMOKK010000092.1 GCA_946617545.1 uncultured Bacteroidales bacterium
TCTGCCCAGATGATCAACGGCTACTACGTCTCTCACGAAGAGGGCACGGCCGGTGGCGATGAGCCCGGTGGTGACGAGCCCGGTGGAGATGAACCTGGAACCGAACTGGGTGAGTTTGACACCAATGTGACCTATACGCTGGGAACCAGTAGCTATGATGATGGCGTAATCAATGTTACTTTGGGCGAGAAAACTTACGATAGTGTGTTCACCCTGAAGTTCGGAACCAGCAAGAAGTATGGAGATGCCACCATCACGCTGCCTGCCGGCACCAAGAAGGTGAGCTATTATGCCATTGCCTGGAAGGGAAATCCTGCAACGTTGAAGTTCACCGTAGGTGAGAATGAATCTACGCAGGATATTGCCGCTAACGACGGCGCTACCAGCAACTCTCCTTATACCGCCACTGTAACTGCCAGCGACAAATACGAAATCACTTTCGATACCGCTCTGGCCGCTGACACCACGGTTAAGGTAGAAACCTGCGCGGGTACCAATACGGGTTACCGTGCCATTATCTTCGGCATTCAGGCTACCAAGTAATTTCATCCGTTCTTATAATTAGCGCGACCCTTCCCGGGCCGCGCTTTTTTTGTGGAAAAAGTTTCCTATCTTTGTACTTTACAATAACACTATACGCGATGAAGTTCAAGTCCATTACCCTCTTGGCGCTGGCCGCTGTCCTGTTTGTGGCTTGCGGCGGCAAAGATAATCCCATTACGCCTTCCATCAGCATCAGCGGCAACCGCACACTGTCCGTTCCGGCGGAGGGCGCGACGGAAACCGTTTCCTTTACCTCCAGCCTGTCCTGGGTGGCATCGGCCGATGTTTCCTGGATTCATCTGAGCAAGACGTCCGGCACGGGCGGTTCGGCCACGGTAGAGCTGACCATAGACCAGAATTATGAGAAAGAGAGAAGCGGAAACGTGACCATTATCGTTTCCGGCTCTTCCTTCTCGGCCACCGTTGCGGTAAATCAGGCGGGGGTGGAGAATATCGATCCCGACGACCCGCCTGTGGTTGAAGGAGACCCGGTGCTGTCTGTGGACTTTACCAAGGGGCTTGGAGACTTCGAGGTCCAGGATAAAGAACAGGGCGGTTTCCCGGGTGCCATCTGGGGAACAAACGCGAATCATCCCGAATATGGCGCCGTGGCCCAGGCTTATGTAAGTGCCACTGCCAGCCGTTACAAGACCGAAAGCTGGCTGGTTTCTCCCCGTATCAACCTCAAGGGACATGACCAGCTATATCTCCGTTTCCGCGAGGCGCTCAACTATTGCAACGGAGAGACGGTCACCAATTTCATCAGCGTGAAGATATCGGCCGATAAGGGCCAGACTTGGGACAACTTGACCATTCCCAAACTTCCTTCCGGCTCCTCCTTCGAATTCTCCTCTTCCGGAGATATTGACCTCAAGGCCTACAAGGACAAGGTGATTCAGCTGGCTTTTGTGTACAAGAGCACCACCAAGACTACACCTACTTGGGAGATTACGGAAGTGTTGATTACCAAGGACCAGGAAGTCATTACCAAGGACGATTTGGGAGATGAATACACGGGTGTCCCCGCCTGGATGGAACTGCCGGAGGTGAAGGAAGGCGCCGCGTACTATATCCACACGGCTCCTATCAATCAGGTGAATTATCGTAACTACTCTTTTGTGTACGATGCCGATGCCCTGGTTGCCTCATGGGTGGCCTATCCGCTTTGTGACCTCTATACCAAGAAGACGGTCTCCCGTTCCGAATCCTGGCTCCAGGATCCGTTTGTTCCTGTTCAGGCCGACATAACTGCAGGCGGCTCCTATGGTTTCTCTTCCAACGGATACGACCGCGGACACCAGATTGCATCGGCCGACCGTCTGGCCTCTTCCGTGATGAACCAGCAGACCTTCTACTGGACCAATGTGACGCCCCAGCTTTCGAACTTCAACCAGAACATCTGGGAGAAGTTGGAAGAGCAGGTGCGTGAATGGAGCAAGTCTTCCAATGGCACCGATACCCTGTATGTAGTGACGGGCTGTATAGTAAGCGAAGGCAGCAAGAAGGTGTCTGACCACAACGGGAAGCAGGTCTCCGTTCCGGATGCCTATTACAAGGCTCTTCTTCGTGTGAGCAAGGGTTCCTATCTGGGTGCAGGCTTCTACATGGAGCACAAGAATTACTCCGACAAGAAATTCGAGAACTACTCCTGCTCCCTCAAGGAACTGGAAGAGAAGACCGGCATGAATTTCTTTGTGAACCTGCCTGCCGAGACAGCCGCTACCGTAAAGGCCGCCAAGCCTGCCGACAACGCCTTCTGGAAGCGCTCGGTAGCCGATTAACCTCACCGCTTATCCACAGAACCCGGGAGCAAAAACCACCCTTTTTGCCCCCGGTTTTTGTATTTTCTATGTGCCGGGGGCGGAATCGGTCAAAATAATCATTAACTTTGCATGATTACAAACAAGTTGCGTATGAAAAAAGCCATCCTGGCCGTACTGGCCGTCATGCTGCTGCTGCCCCCGCAGGGCTGTGCCAAGAAGAAGGGTTCCAAGCACATCATCGGGTTCTACAATGTGGAGAACCTGTTCAACACCACCCATGATCAGGGCAAGAACGACTACGAGTACCTGCCGGACGGCGCCAACGAGTGGACGCCGGACAAATATGCCTCCAAGCTGCACAACATGGCCCGCGTAATTGCGGACATGCGGGAGGACAACGGCGTGTGGCATACGGTACTGGGCCTGGCCGAGGTAGAGAACCGCGAGGTGGTGGAAGCCCTCATTGCCCAGCCGGAGCTGGTGAAGGCCGGCTACAAGATTGTGCACTTTGAGAGCCCGGACCGCCGCGGCATAGACTGCGCCCTCCTGTACAACCCCGCCCGCATGAAACTGGTGGAAAGCGAAGCCATTCCCTACGACTTCAACACTTCCATCAAGATAACCACCTACAACAAGCAGGAGCAGGAAGATTTCCGCACCCGCGACGTCCTCATGGCCCACGGCATCATCGACGGCGAGCACTTTGCCTTCTACGTGTGCCATTTCCCTTCCCGCAGGGGGGACAAGGGCCAGGACCTGAGGGCCCGCGCGGCGGAGATTGTGTACAACCACGCCATTGAGATGCAGGGCAGGTACCCCGGTATCAAGTGCGTGGTGATGGGAGACATGAACGACAACCCGGCCGACGCCTCCCTGTCCCGGTATCTCCATGGCCGCAGGAATGTGGCCGATGTGAAGAAGGGAGACTTCTTCAACCCCTTCTGGGAAATGCTGGACAACGGCATAGGCTCCCTCTACTACAGGGGAGACCCCAATATCTTTGACTGTATATTGGTGAGCGACGCCCTGGTGAACGGCAAAGGCCTCAAAATCAAGAAACAGAGCAATAAATACTACGGAACGGTGTATTCCAAGCCCTACATGACCCAGCAGAGCGGTCAGTACAAGGGCCTGCCGCACCGTACCTTCTCCAACGGCAAGTTCATCAACGGTTATTCCGACCACTATCCCACCTTCATCCTCCTTGGCAAGTGAGAAAGCTGGCGTTGATAGTCCTGGGGCTTCTGATGGCCACCCTTCTGTGGGCACAGGAGACCGGAGTGAAGGGAAAGCTGCTTTCCCGGACGGGCCGATACCCTGTGGAAAACGCCCGGGTGCGCCTGTACCGGGGTGCCGTGCTCTTGGGTGAAACCCGTACGGACGCCAAGGGAGCCTTTCGCCTCACCGGACTTGGGGCAGGGGACTACGTGCTGGTTTTCCAAAGCCCGGACTACCTGGAAAACCGGGTTTCCGTAAGCGTGAACGCGGGCCGCGTCAAGGATGTGTTCAACGTGATGCTTCAGTCGGTTCCCCGCACGGGTGCCGTGCAGCCCGAAGCCTCTCACGGCTCTTCAGATGTGGTAAAAAACCTTTCGGCCGCCTCCTTCCCCATGGCCGTAGGGGTTCGCGGAGAGCAGCGTGACTACTACCTGGCCGGGGTTCACCTGGATCAGAAAACCCTTTGGCAAACCGGGCTCACAGACGCCCTCAAGGCCAACAAGACCGTAGACGGAGCCCTGATGGACGACGTCTTCGGCGGCCTTTATGGCACCACCAGCATAGACGGCACCGCCGGAGGCATGAAAAGCGGCCTCAGAACCAACCTTTCTACCAACAACGCCCAGTACCACTTCCGCGGCCAGGCCTCCTATTCTACCGGAGACAGGCTGCAGGACGGCTGGGTGATATCGGCCGATGCCAGCTATCACACGCCGGCCCTTTCCCGCCTGGTGAGGGGGAATGCCGTATCGGCCTATGTGGGTGTGGACAAGCAGCTGGATTTGGCCAATAAGCTTAGCGTGGCCTATCTGCACACCCATGCGCCCATCGCCTTTCTCAAATATACATTCACGCCCTCAAAGCGCATCAGCGCCTATTTTACGGCCCTGGGGCAGTTTGGAAGGGGCGATGAGCGCCTGCATGCCGCCGGCGGCTTCCAAAGCAAGATAGGCGTGCATTGGACGCTTTCCGGTGCCGCCGACTTCCAGGTGGCCCTGAGCGGCAACGCCGGCCATAGGGCAGAAACTTGGTTTGCCGGCCGATACCAGATAAACCGCTGGTCTTTCCGGGCGGCCCTGCAAGGCCGATATCAGCGCCTGAGCGGCGTAAACCACTTTACCTGGCAAGGCAAGACCGAAGTGCAGTACCAGATGAAGAATTCCAAAGCCTGGATGAGCGCCGGCCTGTTCCGGCTTCCCCTGGAGCAGAAACTGCGCTGGTCGGCCGACTTGAACTGGAGCTACAGCTCCAACGGCATCAACGTGCGTGCCACCGGCTACCTCCTTTCCAAGCAGGGGCAGGTGAAACCCGGCGCAGAGCTGGGCTTCCGCGTGCCCGTCTTCATCATCCCCAATGTCTCCCTGCAGGGCGTGGCCTTGGTGGGCCCCGTCCAGCGCTTTTCCGGCGGCGCCTCCTGGAACAAAGGGGCGGCATCCGTATCGGCCGATGTCCAGTACTTCCGGAAGGCACTTTCCCTGAACTTCCAGGGCGGCTATTCCTGGAAACTGCCCCGCGGCGTGCTGGGCTTCTCTTCCGGCCTCCGGGTGCGCCTGAACGAGCCCGAGATTGCCTTCAAACTTCCCAAATGGAATTACCTGCTTAATTTATACTACAGGATATGAAACGTTTAATTTTTGTTTTTTCTGCATTTGCCATGCTGACAGCCTGCAATCAGACACCTACCAACATTTTCCTTCAGGAGTGGGACACCCCTTACGGGACAGCACCCTTCTCCAAGATTACTACAGACCAGTACCTGCCTGCCTTCAAGGCCGGTCTTCAGGAGCAGAAGGCCAACGTGGAGGCCATCGTGAAGAACCCCGACGCCCCCACTTTCGAGAACACCATCCTGGCCTATGAGAACGCCAGCCCCATCCTGGACAAGGTGCAGGGCGTGTTCTTCAATGTCTCCGAGAGTGATTCCACCCCCGAGATGCAAGCCATCGAAGAGGAGGTGCTGCCTCTCATCACGGACGCCTCCAACGAGATTATGATGAACGAAGACCTATTTGCCCGCGTAAAGGCCGTTTACGAGGCTTCTGAGGGCCTCACGCGTGAGCAGCAGATGGTGGTTAAGAAAATCTACGAAAGCTTCATCAGAAACGGCGTAGGCCTTCAGGGAGACGCCAAGAAGCGCTTTGC
>CAMOKK010000093.1 GCA_946617545.1 uncultured Bacteroidales bacterium
TTTCTCCGTGGCGCCGAAGACCTTCCAGACGCCGTCAATGGCCAGGAGCTGGTCTTTGCGAAGCTCCGCGTAGCAGCCTGTGACCACAATCCGGGCATCGGAGGCCGTCTTGTGGGCCCGACGGATGAGGTTCCGGGACTTCTTTTCGGCCGTTTCCGTAACGGCGCAGGTATTGATGAGGTACACATCGGCCCGGGCGGTCCAGGGAACCACCTCCCAGCCGGCGGCCATGAAGCCCCGCTCATAGGTGGCGGTCTCCGCGTAATTGAGCTTGCAGCCCAGGGTGGTAAAGGCTATTTTCATGACAGGATAAGGAAAACGCAAGGCCGCTTGCCGATGGTGACAGGCCTCTCCTTCCACTGGGCCACCGTGCGGGTTTGGATAAACTGGTCCGGGCAAGTGAGGTTGGCGGCGATGCACAGCCGCGTGTTGCCGCTGAGGACGCCAAGCATATCGGCCAGGAGGGAATCGTTTCGGTAGGGCGTCTCAATGAGGATTTGCGTCTGGTGCTGGGCCGATGAACGCTTCTCCAGCGTGCGCAGCGCCGCCCTCCGCTCCTCCGTCTTGGCGGGGATGTAGCCTGCAAAGGCGAAGGACTGCCCGTTGAGGCCGGAGGCCATGAGGGCCAGCATCAGGGAAGAAGGCCCCACCAGGGGAACCACCTCGATGCCCCGGCGATGACATAGGGCTACCAGCAGGGCTCCCGGATCGGCCACGGCGGGAAGGCCTGCTTCGGAGAGCAGCCCCACGGAGCGTCCGCCGTCGAACAGGCGGGCGTAGGCCTCTACATCGGCCGGCTTGGTGTGCTCGTTGAGCTCGTGGAACTCCAGGGTGTCAATTTTCCCCTTGAGACCGGCGGCCGAAAGGAAGCGCCGGGCCGTCCGAAGCTCCTCCACTACAAAGCATGTCAGGGTGGGAATCACTTCCAGCACGGAGGCCGGAAGCACCCCCGCGGGGTCTCCCTCTCCTAAGGGAGTGGGGATGAGATAAAGTTTACCTGGATTCATCGGTATGGGCTTTTCCGTCTTGGTCAATTTGTAAAACTACGTTCTTTGCAGGCCTCAGGGCTGCTTCCCGGGCATATTGTTCCCGGGCGGCCCGGGAGCTGAAGAGCTCGCGGAACAGGTCCTTGAAGGTGTTGAAGTCCAGCTGGTAGGAGAAACCGCCGCCGTGGCGCTGGCTGTTGTCCAGGAAGGCGGAGAGCTGGTCGGCCGACCGGCTGAAACCCTTCAGGCGCAGGGAACCGCTGCGGTTCAGTTTTACCTCGATGTTGATGTCTCCCGCCACCTCGTTGGTGGTGAGGCCGGAGAGCATCTGGCGGTTGCCCACCGTGCCGTTCACGATGACCCGGTTGTTGAACAGCTGGGTGCTGAGGGCTACGTCAAAGAGGTTTCCTCCGGCCTGGGTGGCCTTGTAGTTCAAGCCCAGGTCCAAGGGAATGTTCAGTTTCTGGAAAATGTTGTTCAGCTGGCCGGACATGATACTGGACACATTGGAGAACAGTACGTCTCCGCCGCCTACGCTGATTCCGGACTCTTCCGAAGGGAGGAAGTTGCCGGCTACCAGCAGGTAGATGAACTGCTTCTGGATTTTGTCTTCCGTATTGAAGGCGGCCTCTACCTGGGCCTGAACGGTGGGGTTCAGGTCCGGGATGTCCACGGAGAAGCCCAGTTCCGGATTCCGGAGCTTGCCCGATATGTGGATGCCGCAGTTCACCGTACGGCGGCTGGTGGCGCTTTCATCGGCCGTGAGGTTGTACAGGCTGGCCTTGGTCACATACAGACCGTTCACGTTGAGGTCTGTATTCATCACCTCTCCGTTGAAGCGGACAGAGCTGCCGTCCTGGATTACGAAATCCCGGCTCACCAGATTCATGGCGGAGAAGTGGAAATTGCCGGAGCTGAGGGTATAGTCTCCGTTCAGGGTGAAGATTCCCTGGCGTGCCCGGCTTTCGATGTCTATGATGCCCCGGCCCCTGCCGGTGAGTGAACTCTCATTGTCCACGTCAATGTAAGCCTGTGCCTGCGGCGTGGCATGGACGCGGAGCTGGACAACCAGGTCGGCCTCCTGCTTGTGTTCCTTGGGACGGCTCATCATGAGGGTGTAAGGGTCCTGTTCCTGGAGGGATGCGGGGTCCTTGAAGGTGAGGAACTCCCTTGATTTCTCTCCGCTGGAACTTCCCAGCGGGATGTGGATGTCTCCGGACTGGGTGGTGGCCTCGATATCCAGCAGCAGCTGTGAGGTGATGGTTCCCGTCACGTTCACCTTTCCGCGTCCGTAGAGGTTCCCGTAGAAGCTGCTTTCCGGGGAGGGCGCCATGTTCAGCACATGCATGTCATTGAAGTCCACGTGTACGTCCACGCCGAAGTTCTTGAAGTCGTTGAAGAGGAAGCTGCCCTCCACCTTCCCGCTGCCCTTCTCGCCGTCTTCCAGCGTGAGGGGCGTGAAATGCAGGCCCTTGTTGTCCAAAGCCAGCTTGCCGCTGAGGTTGTAGGGCACCTGCGTGAAATCCAGCACCAGATGGCCGTTCTGCACCTGAAGGTCCCGGCTGCCGGCCTGGAGGTCCCCGAAACGGCCGCCCAGGCTTACCTCTCCGCTCAGTTCTCCCATGAACTCGGAGAACAGGCCTTCCAGGAAGGGCTGCGCATACTGGAGATCTGCCTTGTCCAGCAGGGCCCGTACCCCCACTTCGTCGGTGGCGGGGTTCAGGAAGGCATCGGCCCGGAGGGTGCTCCGGCCCTCCAGTTCATTGCTGACGGCCGCTATGTACCGGCCGCTTTCCGCATCCCACCGGCTGTCAATCTGCAGCACGCCCACCGGCTTGCCGGAGACGTAGGTGGAATCGGCCCGGATGGCGGCGATAAGGCCCGGCGTGGGTTGGAGAGGGGAGATGAGGGTGGCTTGTCCCGTGGAGAAACCGGCCAGCCTGGGCACTCCGCCCGTGAAGTTGTTCACAAGGGCCAGGTCAAACTGGTTCATGTTCACGTTCAGGGTGTCTGTGCGCTCCCGGCTCAGTCCGCCGTCAATGAGGATGGACTGGCGCCCGTGCTGTACCGTCAGCTGCTTCACGCTCACATCGCCCTTCCGGTAGCGGATGTCACCTGAATGCAGGTCCCAGGTTCTTCCGTCAAAGGTGAAGGCCGACGGCAGCACCCTTCCCAGCACGGTGAGGGCGTTCTCTTCCCGCAAGAGGTCTACCTGGGCGGCCAGGCTGGCTTTCCGCCTGTCTTTGTCCGGACTGTCGAAGATATAATTCAGGTCTATGTGGTTGTCGTTGGCCTTGACAGTTATGCGGTTATCTTTCAGCTGCATGTTTCCCAGCTCCAGGACGCCGCCCGTGAGGGAGGCCGTGACGGCGCTTTCCTTGTTGTCCAAGGCCAGTTTAAGGTCTTTGATATAGCGGTTGTAGTGCGCCAGACGGCCGGAGTTCAGGGTGGTTTTCAGCTCTCCGTCCTCGCTGATGGTAATCCGGGCCGATGTCTTGTTTTCCACATACAGGCCGGGTACCAGGAAGGTGAGGATGTCCTGCGCCTGAAGGATGTTCAAATCCAGCTTGTAGCGGGAAGAGCCGGGGGAGGGCTCCACCTGCTCTCCCAAAAGGGCGGGCAGTTCCCTGGCGACAATCCTTTCCTTGAGGTCTCCGGCAAAACGCAGGATGGATTCCGTGCCCTCGAAGCGGGCGGTGAGGAAGGGGGAATCGGCCTCCAGGTGGTGGATGTCTCCCTTCCGCCGGGTGGTGAGCTGCAAATCTCCGGGCTTCTTGGTTCCGGCCCCGCTCATCAGGGTGAGGTCCTTGAGCCAGACTACGCCGTCAAGGTCTTCGTTGGGTTTCTTCGTCAGGTCGGAATCTATCCGGAAACTCAAGGCAGCCTGCTCCCGCGAATCCAGGTGGAGCGCGGCCAGGTTGGCGTGCTGCATGTCCATGTTGAAGCGGAAGAGCTGTTCCTGATGCTCTCCCAGGTCCGCCCTTCCGTCAAAGTTGAACTTCAGGTTGGGGTCGTCGGAGACCAGTCGGCCGTCAAAGCTTTCTCCCATGTAGGTAAATTGGGCCGATATCCCGGAATAGTCGTATCCCAGGGCCTGCAGGCGGCTCACCCGGAGGGTGTCCATCTTCACGTCCATCCCTCCGCGGTCCTTGAAGACGGCGTCCAGGCGCGTACGCATGGAAAGGGGGCCCAGGGCATCCACCCCCAGCACTTTCCCCAGGTGGAGGTCGCTTGTGATTACCTGCCCGCCAAGCTCCATGTCCCGGTGCTCGCTCAGGACGTTGTTCAGGTAGACATCGGCCAGGATATTGCCTATGGCGGAGGTGAATTCCCCCTGGATGTTCAGGGCGTTCATGGGGCCTTCCACCCTGCCCGCGAAGTTCAGGCGTTCCCCGGGGGCGAAGCGGGAGAGGTCCAGCTTGGAGGCGGGCGCCCACGTTTCCACGAAATTCCCCAGCCCCTTAAGGTCGAAGGAGGCCTCGCGGATGTCCATGGAGAAGGTGCTTTCTTCCACATTGACAATGTCCCGGATGCGGCCGCTGGTTTGGACAATCACGTCATGGTCCATGTCCTCCACCAAAATGTTTTCCAGCCCTATGTTATTCACCGTTCCCCTTACTTTCCCCTTCAGGAAGCCGCGGAAGCGGATGTCCCTCAGGCCGGCAAAGTGGGAGAGAGTTCCGGCCATGTCCAGCCAGGAGCCTTCCCTGATGTCGCCGTCCAGTACGATGCGGTCTATAAAGTACGAGTAGTCGTCTAACGGCCCTTCCATGGCAAAGTGCTCCATGTTCACGAAACTGAAGCCGTCGTCCACCAGCAGGTCTTCCAGGTACACCAGGCCTTCTCCCACCCGCACGCTGCGGGCCGATACTTCCCGCCCGTGGAAACCGGTTTCCGTCTCCGTCAGGCTCAGCTTGACGTTTTGGGCGGTAATCAGGTTGTCCGCTATCCGGAGGTTGTAAAAATGACCTTCGTCCAGCACGGTTTTAAGATTGTTCCAGTCTATGACGCCTTCTTCCACAGCGCTGTCCAGCCACGGCAGGTTCACCATCTTGAAACCTACGTCTTTTATCTCCACCTGTTTGGCGCTCAGGATGTTTCCCCACTTATAGGCCGATTCCCCACCGCCATCGGACTCCAGGCGGAAGATGCGCTCCAGGTTGGTGACGGTATAGTCCGGCCTGGCAGAGCTGGGCTCCATCACCAGGTTGAACCCGCCTCCGTGCAGCCTCATGCGGCTCACATAGGCTCCCTTCCCGCGCAGGAGCCCCCTCAGGGAGAACTTGACGGCGAGGTTTTCCACATACAGGAGGGTGTCCATGCCGGGGGCGAGGGGCTCTTTGTCCAGCACCAGTACGTTTTCTATCAGGAGGGCTTCGAAGGGGCGGACGGAAATATTCCCCAGCGTGATTTCCGCGTCTGTGTTTTCCTGGATGGAGGCGACGACGCGTTTGCCGATAGCCGTCTGCACCCTCGGGGACTGAATGGCCACCAGCCCTGCCAGCAGCAGAACCACCAGCAGTGCCAGTATCCAGGCAGCTATTTTTACGACACGGCGCATAATCCTACAAATTTAGAGTTTGTTTTGAAATAATTCAATAAATTCTTTATGTTTCTTTTTGGTAAATTTTCCTCA
>CAMOKK010000094.1 GCA_946617545.1 uncultured Bacteroidales bacterium
TTACGGAAAAGTTTTCAACAGCGCTTTGTTGAGAAAAAGAATCAGCGGTCCACATAGTAGCCCAGGCTCCCTTCATAGCCTGTTCCGTCCACGAATTTCTTGAGCAGCCGGGCGCTCTCCTCCTTGTCGAACATCTCTTCATAATCATGATGGTAAGAGGCGTCCGGCACCACGTTCACGTCAAAACGAATCTCGGCCATGCCCGAAGGAGAGATATTGCCCCAGAAACGGACGGAATGCTCGGCCCGGCCCACATTCTTGCGGCTATCGTACTTGAGGGTGACCAGCATGCTGCGCTCCGGCGGAACCACCATCTCGTGGTCGCTCTCAAGGACGATGCAGCCGCAGGACGGCTGGATGTCCTTGATTACCAGCGGCACCTTCCCCTTGTTTTCCAGGCGTACCAGTACGGTGAGCTCCTGTCCCTGAAGGATGGGATAGTAGTGGCGGACGGGGTCCCGGATTTCCACGGTGGTGTACTGCACCTTGCCGGTGCAGCCCATGACGGCCAGAAGGGCCAGAAGGAAGAAAGCTACAATCCGTTTCATTACCTGAAATAAATTTCGTCTATACCCAAGTCCCGGGTGTGGGAAGGAATGATACGCAGCCAGACCTGGGCAGGCCGGCCGAAGCTGGCCGAACCGCGGAAGGTAACCTTCTCACCTTCATCCACATAGTCGGACAGGCCTTCCTGACGAAGGGTGCCGATATTGCGGTCATCGGCCCAGATTTCCACGGCCTTGGGAGGCGACATGCGGTGCCGCTCGCTGTTGAGGAAGGACATGGAGAACTCTCCGGACTTTCCGGCCAACACATCGGCCGGAAGTTCGATAACCAGGTCTTTCTGGGGGAACACCTGCCAGCCCCAGTGGTAATTCTGGGAGATGCCGGCCACCGCATCCGTGAGTTTGGTGGTGCGCTCGCTGCCGCCGTCATAGCGGACCATCAGAGGCTGCCGCAGAAGCATATCCCGGCTCCAGGCACTGCCGGCCAGCCATAACTCCACCTCGTTTTCATAATCGGCCACATAGACACCCTGCTCGTTCACCCGGTCCATGTGGTCCGGAGCGGCATATTCGTTGTTTGTCAGTATCCAGAGGTCTTCTTCCGGCGTCATAATCTTAAGGTCTTCCACGGCCGACCACACCTCCGGCTTCACCACCCATTCGTCGCCCACCAGCTCGGCAAAACCGCCGGAGCCCAGGCCGCGGGTTCGGCACATCTCCAGGAAGGAGAAAGACACGAACTGCCGGGTCTTCTCATAGATGATCCGCTCGCGATGCGTCATTTCCATGGCATTGGCCCGCAGGAAAACCGAGTAGAATTCCCGGAAATCCTTCTCGAAGAGATAGGAATGCAGCGCCTCCTCCATGCCGCCATACAGCGGGAGTTCCAGGCCGCTGCGGCGGGCATGCTCCTCCATGGACAGCACCACGGAGGCGTAGAACTGGCCCACGTGGGGCATGGCATCGGCATAATAGTCCTTCACCATGCGCTCGATGTCGGCGTCCGGGTTAATCAGGAGATTGGCCAGCAGGAAGGAGTACATCTCCTGCTGCATGGAATAGAAATAGCCGCTGCCATTGAGGAAGAGCCCCTTCACGCCCCTCTTGCGGTACTGGCGGAAACGCTCCTGCATCACGTACAGGATGGGGTAAGGCGTCAGGTAATCGTCAAAGTTGCAGACATAGTCCCAGATATACACGTTATCCGTCAGCTGCTGCCAGCGCTCCAGTTTCCGGAAGAACTGCTGGCTGCGCTCGTCGTCGGACCGCCAGGCGCGGGGATAATCGATGGCCGACAGGAACACGCCCACATTGGCGGGGAGCCGGTGGTCCGGGAGAGTCTCGGTGGTGGAATAGCCGGGGATGAAGAAGGTATGCCCCGGGAAACGGGCGGCCAGCTTCTCCACGAAGGCCACCACGGCGGGCGTGGCATTGGTCCGGGTGTTTCCGGCCGTCTCGCAGCGGCGGCACAGGCACACCCAGTCGTTGTCGGCCGGGCCGATGGTCATCCGCAGCGGATACTTGAGCCCGTCGCCATACTGGTCCATGATGTACTTCTCCGTCAGATCCAACAATTTGTCCGAAGAGAAGCAAAACTGATTCTGATGCACCACGCCGTCGGCCCCTTTGGCAAACAGGGACTGGTCCATGTTCTGGAAGCCGAACGACTGGTCTCCGTTGCTGCCCAGCACGCGGGAGAGGTTATGTCCCCAGATGCCCCAGTCCATTTCCAGATTGTGAAGGGCCAGCAGATAGGTCATGTCCGGATTCTGGTTGGTGGGCATGTAGAGGTCACGGTACTCGAAGGGGAAAGTGACTACCGTATCCCGCCCGCTCAGCAGCAGCGGCGGAAGGTCGTCCGTCGTAATCTCCGCATCGTCCTTTCCCACCATCTTGATAAACTGGTAAACCAGCCAAATCATCGTGCGCTCATCCTTGGCCCGGAGCAGGTAACCGCCGCCCGGAAGGCGGGAGAAGCCGAAATCTCCGCCGAAATCATCGGCCACATGCACGGCCACTTCTATGCCGTCACGGCTCAGGACGGAGGACTCGGAGCGGCGCTGAAGGTGTTTTTTGAGATAATCGCTCATCTTCACGTCCAGCGCCCGTCCCTGAACGTCGGGATGGACATGATACTGGTGTGCGGCACCTGCACCGCGGACAAAATGGCCGCAGGAGAGGGCCAGGAAACCGGCTACAAGCAGGTTAGAAAGAAATCGCAACAGAGACATGGGCCATAAGGAGATTACGGAAACTGACGGTGGAACGCTGGTCGTACAGGGTATTCCAGGTTCCGGACAATTGGAGCGCAAGGTTATGGGTGATTGCCCACGAGGCCGTGAACGCCGCAAAGGAGTTCAGGTTGTGGAAGGCGGAGGAGTTCTGATAATAATTGAGGAACTGAATCTCGGGAGCCGTACCGGCGCCGGCCTGCACCTCCACGTAGGATTTTCCTCCCTCGTACGGATAAAAGCGAATACGGCCCGACCCGTTGACGAACCACACATCGTACACCGTTCCGCCCATCACCTTGGCACCCAGATAAAGATGGGAGCCGGTATGGCTCACGCTCAGCGAGCCGGCATACATCCGGTTGTGGTCCAGCAGGTAGCGGTAATTCAGGCCCAGTTCCGTGTCCCAGTCATTCTTCCAGTGGACGGTGCCGCTGAGGTCTGCGCCCGCAATGGGGAAATACCGGGTACCGAACGAGCCTCCCAGCTTGAGGCTGAACGCCCGGCCGAAGTGATGGGTCCAGGAAGTGAGGAACTGAAGGCCGCGGCCGCCGGCCGACACATACATAAGCTGGTCCTGGTCATATTCCGCATCCCGTCCGGTAAAGTTGAGGCGGGAAGAGAACTCGTCGTTTTTCCAGAAGTGGTCATAACCCACGGAGGCAATCACCATCAGCTGGGTGGCGTTGGTGAAGCGGAACACATCCACGCCGGCATCCACCGTATTGTGCAGCGTACGGGCCCTCAAGGCATTCATGTGGGCCTTGTACTCCCGTTCTTCCAGCAGGGAAGGCTGGTACTTGCTCTGGTACACATAGGCCGAATCCCACTCGTGGTCTTTCTCAAACACCAGACCGCGGGTGTAGCGGACGGCCGGGTCCAGGGGACGGACGGCCAGGGCACGGTCCAGCACCTCCTGGGCCTCCCGGATCCGCTTTTCCTTAAGCAGTTTCCCGGCATAGCTGTCCGACACGGCGGCAAACGTGCGCTGAAGGTCGTCGTCGGCCGGGAAGTCAGACAGATATGGCAGCAGCAGGTCGATGCCTTCCGTTTCCCTGCCTTGGGCCGCATAGATGGAGGCGGCTTTGATGGGGAACACCAGGTCTCCGGGATAGGCGTTCATGCCGCGGAGGGCGAAGGGAAGCGGATCTTCCGCCGTACGGAGGGAATAATACAGGGCCCAATAATCTTTGGGGTCCATCTGCAGAATGTTCTCACAAATGGGATGCAGGCCGGTCAGGGCGCCATTCTGCAATTTTTCTTTCAAATAGGGATAGGCCGTTTCCTTGTAGGCTCCTGCCAGCATCTGGCGCGACAGCGTATCCGTAGCATCCGCATAAGAGGCATACAGGGACTGGAGGGCGGCCTCGGGCTTACCTTGCTTCACCAGCAGGGAGGCATAGTCCATGGTCACCTGGTACTCGGGATCCGTCTTCAGGCGCTCCCGAAGCATCATCACCGCCTTTTCCGGCTGGCCGCTTTCCCGGTAGCACACGGCCAGGCGCCTCACAGCCAGGGTTTTCAGTTCCGGGTCCACAGAGCTGCGGCGGACGAATTCCAGCAGCGGGATGGCCTGCGAGTACTGGTTCTCGCCCATATAATCGGCCGACTGGGAAAGGCGCTGGCGGCTCACGGCCAGGTTGAGGTCGTAGTCGTCCGGGAACAGGCGGAAACCCATGTCCAGGCTCTTTTGGGCCGATTCGTGCCGCCCCTGGCGGGTGTATACGTCGTATTCCATCATGTACCAGCGGGGAGAGTCTCCCCGGCGGCGGCGCATCTCCTCGATATAGTGGACGGCGTCGTCGTAATAGCCCCGCTTGACAGACTGGTTCAGCAGGTAATGGAGGGCCTCCATGTTGTGGTCCGTATTGTACGTGCGGGTATAGAGCTGGTAGGCATCGGCCTCGTTTTCCATGCGGGCGCTCTCGGAGAGAAGCTGCTCATACAGCGCCTGCAGCTGGGGAGAACGGTGCTTGGCCAACTGGCCGCGCACCAGGGAGAGGGCTCCCATGTTGCGCCCGGTTTCCATGAGGATGTCCGTGGTTTTCTTAATCAGGGGCACGTTGCCGGGATTGGCTCCGATGGCGGCCGACAGGTTGTCCAGGGCATCGTTCAGCTTGCCCCGGCGAATCAGGATGTTGGCATAGGCCAGCTGATAGTCGGCATCGGTGGGAGTGATGCGGACAATCTCTTTCAGGGCATCCTCGGCCGCCTGGGAGTCTCCGCTCTCACGGGCCTGCTGCCAGGTGGTTTCCAGCACATCAAAATAGTCGCTGTTGATGGAGGCGTCGTTGGGATAAATCTGGGCCAGGCGCCGCAGGAGAATATTGGCTTCCTCAAAATTCCCCAACTTTTTGTACAAGTCCACTTTCCTTAACCACAAACCCTTCCAGTAGGGATTCACCTCCAACAGTTCGTTTACATAGCAGATGGCGCTGGAATAATTGCCCGTGATTTCCTCCACATTCACAAGGAGCGTTTTGGCGTCGATGTAATGATAATTGATCTGGCAGGCCTTTACCAGGTGGTAACGGGCCTTGTCAAAGTCCTTTCCGTTCCACCAGTAACGACCGGCCAGATAGTGCAGGCCCGCCTCTTCCGGATAATACTCCAGGCCCTGGTCCAGCAGTTCCTTACCCTTGGCCCAGCGATGCTGGGAGAAGAGGTTGGACACCTTCTCCGCATATTCTCCCGGGGTGTCCCGGCGCGGCAGGATATTGCGCTGTTTGTTCTGCGCCGGCAAAACTGCCGTCACCAGGAACAGGACCCATATGACCAGCTGCAGCCTACGCATCGGGATTCTGGGGTTTAGGTTGCTGCTGAGGCTGCGGATTC
>CAMOKK010000095.1 GCA_946617545.1 uncultured Bacteroidales bacterium
CGCTGCGCTCGTTCACGGAACTGCAGCGCCGCCTGCAGGTGAATCCGCGGCAATACCCCTCCGGCTTCAGCGTCTTCGCCAGCATCCTGGACCAACGTGTAGACCTGGATGCCGACATGATCGAGCTCCTGTCCAAGGAGATTTCCCAGTACGCCAAACAAATCAACGACCAGGAAGACATAGACCAGGAACTCCTGATAGACATTTCCCAGATGCAGGAAAACACCATGATTGTGCGGGAGAACGTGGTGGACAAGCAGCGCCTCATCTCCAACCTCATGCGCTCCACCAAGGTGCCGCGCAGCCTGGAGAACCGCCTCAACGTGCTCCTGCAGGATATCACTTCCCTGCTGAGCCATACCAACTTCTGCTTCGAGCGTCTGGAATACCTGCAAGACACCGTGGTGGGTCTCATCAACCTGGAACAGAACAAAATCATGAAGATTCTGGCCGTGGTGTCCGTGTTCCTGATGCCGCCCACCCTCATCGCCGGCTTCTACGGCATGAACGTGCGCCTGCCCATCATCGCGGCCGATGAACCCAACGCCAACTTCTGGAACTGGGTCATCATCCTGGCCGTCATGATATTGAGCTGCCTGCTGGTCTGGTACCTGTTCCGCCGCAAGAAGCTGCTGTAACGGCCGTCCCAACTTGCTTGCCAATCTGAGGATTTATTCGTAGTTTTGCATTAAGAGAGTGATTATCGCCATGAAAATCAACTGGAAATACTTTGCAGGTTCGCTGTTTGCACTTCTGGGATTCGGAGGCTGCGAAAAAGTCACGGATATCGGCGGAGGAATGGAAATGTACGGCCAGCCCACGGCAGACTATAAACTCATCGGAAACATCAAGGGGCCGGACGGGAAACCCGTGGAGGGCATCCGAGCCATCCTCTCCCCCAATGGAAATTACACTTTCCATAACGATACGCTGTATTCGGATGCCCTGGGACATTTCGAAAAGGAGCGTCTGAAATACGACTGGCCGGACGACCTGAAGGATGCCAAGCTTATTCTGGAAGACGTGGACGGCCCGGAGAAAGGCAGCTTCAAGACCAAAACTCTGTCCCGGAGTGATTTGAAGATGGAACAAACCAAGAAAGCCAGCGGCTGGTACGAAGGCGCCTATACTGTATCGGCCGATGTCACTTTGGACAAGGACGAATAAATGGAAAGGCTTTCCCTCAGGCGCCGCCTGGCGTTGGAAATCAATAAAAAGTTGCAGGACGATGTGATTGCTGAGCATCCTCTCCGGCAACTTTTTTGGGAATGCACCCTCCGGTGCAACCTGGCCTGCCGGCACTGCGGCAGCGACTGCAAGCAGACGGCCCTTGTCCGGGATATGCCCAAGGAGGATTTCGGGCGGGTGCTGGACAGCGTATCGGCGCGGACGAACCCGCACAAAGTAATGATTAACATCACCGGCGGAGAACCGCTTATGAGACCCGACTTGGAGGAATGCGGACGGATGATTTATGAAAAGGGCTTCCCCTGGGGCATGGTCACCAACGCCCTTGCACTTACGCCGGAACGGTATCTGCGCCTTTTGCAGAGCGGCCTCCGCGCCATGACCATCAGCTTGGACGGTTTGGATGCCGGTCACGACTGGATGCGCGGCAGGGAAGGAGCCTTCCGGCGGGCCTCAGAAGCCATCCGAATGGTGGTGGAATCCGGCGAGATTGCCTTTGACGTGGTCACCTGCGTGAACCGGCGCAGTTATGGGCAGTTGGAAGCACTGAAAGAACATCTCATCGGCCTGGGTGTAAAAGGCTGGCGGCTCTTTACGGTCTTCCCTGCCGGACGGGCTGCGAAGGATCCCGAAATGTTCCTGACCCGGGAAGAACTGCACGGCCTCATGGAATTCATCCGCCGCTGCCGCAAAGAAGGGAGAATTCACACGGAATTCGCCTGCGAGGGCTTTCTGGGCAACTACGAAGGCGACGTGCGCGACCGTTTCTTCATGTGCAACGCCGGCATCACTGTGGGCTCCGTCCTGGCCGACGGCTCCATATCGGCCTGTCCCAGCATCCGCGCCAATTACGTGCAGGGAAATATCTACAAGGACGATTTCATGGACGTGTGGGAGAAGGCCTTCCTCCCCTACCGCGACCGCAGCTGGATGCACAAGGAAGACTGCGCCTCCTGCCCCCACTGGAAATACTGCCGTGGCGGCGGCATGCACCTCAGGGACAACGACGGCCGCCTGATCCAGTGCCTCCTGAAACGGATGTAATTACGCCTCGTAGTCGGTGGGGTCGAAGCCGGAGAGGGCCTCTTTGCGCTCCACGCAGGTGCCGCACTTGCCGCAGTGCTTTTCTCCGCCCTTGTAGCAGGAATAGGTAAGGGAATAATCCAGGCCCAGGGCCTTGCCGCGAAGGGCGATGTCCCGCTTGGTGATGTTGCAGTAGGGAGAAATCACCTTCACGCCATTGTAGGTGCCGGCCTCCACGGCGGCGGCAAAGGCGTCGATGAACTCCGGCCGGCAGTCCGGATAGATGGCGTGGTCTCCGCTGTGGTTGGCCAGCATCACGGCATCCAGTTCGTAACTCTCTGCCAGACCGGCCGCCACGGCCAGCATGATGCCGTTGCGGAAGGGCACCACGGTGCTGTGCATGTTGTCATCGGCATAAGCGCCCTCGGGAATCTCTCCCCCGCTCTGGAGCAGGTCACTCTTGAAATACTGGCCGATAAAGCCCAGCGGAATAATCAGATGCTTGATTCCCAGCCGCTTGCAGTTCTCCTTGGCATACGCAATCTCACGGGCATTGTGCTTGGAGCCGTAGTCGAAGGTGACGGCCAGCGCAATGCTGTCCTTGTACTCATACAGCAGGGTGGTGCTGTCCAGCCCGCCGGAATAAATCAAAATGCTCTTCATAAACTCTTCATTATATCGTCAACGGCATTGCGGGCACTGCCTACAGCCTCCACTACCGTTTTGGGACCCAGGCAGAAGTCTCCGGCCACCCAGACATTCCTCAGCCCCTCCACTTTCTGTCCTTCCGTAAGGACCGGCCAGCCCCACTCGTTCAACACCACCGGCGTATCTCCGAACAGCTTGAAATCCGGCTTCTCGCTGATGGCCGTCAGCAGCGTGTCACACTCTACAAAATGGTCCGTTCCGTCAATGATGCGCGTGACCACGCGGCCGCCGTCCTCCGGCACCACGTTCTCGCAGTCGCGGAACACCACGCCGCCCTCCTTCACCTCAACGGGAGCCTGGAACACCTTGAACTGCACACCATCGGCCTTGGCCTCCTCCACTTCCAGCGGATTGGCAGGCATGTTCTCGAAGGTCTTGCGGTAGTACACCCAGGTTTCCGCGCCCTGGCGGACAGCCGTACGGCAGGCATCCATGGCCACGTTGCCGCCGCCAATCACAATCACCTTCTTTCCCAGTTTGAAGGCCGACGGATTCTTCAGGAAAGGCAGCGCCTGCACCGCCCGCTCTTCTCCGGGGATGCGGAGGGTGGCGGGCTTTTCGGCCCCGGCGGCCAAAAGCACAGCATCGAAGGAGGCCGACAATTCCTCCAGCGTGATGTCTTTTCCCAGGTGGACGCCCCCGTGGAATTCCACGCCGGCATCGGCCAGCATATTTTCGTAGGCGTCGCAGTATTTCTTGTCTAAGCGGAAGGCCGGGATACCATAACGCAGGACGCCGCCCATGCGGGGATTGGCGTCATAGATAACCACTTCTGCCCCAGCCTCATACAGCCAAACCGCGGCAGCGATTCCGGCAGGACCGGCCCCTACGATGGCAATGCGGTCTCCGGTGAATTCCAGGGACTGGCGCTCCAGCCGGTGGGTGCTCAAATACGCGCCGGAAATTTCCTGCTCAATCTCGTACCAGCGCACAGGGTTCTGCTTCACATTGAGCACGCAGTGCCCATAGCAGAACTGCTTCCAGTCGCACACCAGCGAGGTGACGGCCGACAGCGGGTTGTTGCGGAAAAGCAAGCGGCCGGCTTCTTCCAGCCTTCCCTGGCGGTAAAGGAGCATGCACTCCGGCACAGGTGTATGCACAGGACAACCTTGCAGCGCACATTTGGGCTTTTTACATAGAAGGCAACGGTTGGCTTCGTTATTCATGGTTTAAAGATTTGTCTATTGGTTATGGAGCGGCCCAGGGTGAGGGAATCCGCATATTCGAGGTCGTCCCCGAAGCCCAGTCCGCGGGCCAGGGAAGTCACTTTTACCCCGTAAGTTTCAATTTGCCGATAAATGTAAAAGGCAGTGGTCTCCCCCTCCACGTCTCCGCTCAGGGCCAGGAGGATTTCCACCCCGGAAGGGTTCTCCACGGCCTGGAGCCTTTCCGTAAGTTCGCGGATGGTGAGGTCGGAAGGGCCCACCCCCGCAATGGGCGAGATGATGCCGCCCAGCACATGATACACGCCATGATACTGCCCGGTGGCCTCGATGCTCATCACATCCTTCACACTGGCCACCACGCAAATGAGGTTCTTGTCCCGCGTGTGGTCCGAGCAGATGGAGCAAAGCTCGTCATCCGAAATCATCCGGCAGCGCTTGCAATAGCGCACATGGTCCCGCAGATTGTCAATGGCCGATGTAAAGTGGTGCACATTCTCGGCCGGCTGCTTAAGGAGATGGAGCGCCAGGCGGAGCGCACTCCTCCGGCCCACGCCGGGAAGCGAGCTGATGGCCTCCACCGCATCGGTAAGAAGGGCCGAGGGATAAGTCTCTTTATAGGGCATGGTATTCAATGAGGCCTTCGACGGGACTGGCCATGAAACGGGAGAAGCGGACGCCATATTCCTCCCCAAGGCGAAGCAGAATGTCCTTGCAGGCGTTTCCGAAGCCGCCTACCACGCCCACCGGAAGTTCTTTGTCGTACTGGGAGAGCGTCCTTTCAAACAACCCGCGGAAGTTGCCGTCCACCAGGTTCCGCACATACTCGGAATCCTGGTAATGAGACAGGATGAACGGTGCAAAACCGCCCAGAAAACGGGCCGGAGCGGGGCCGCTATACACATTTTTCACAACCGTCACGTAGTCCAGCTGGTATTTGTCCTGGAACTCCCTCAGGATGTCCTGCGGCATATAGGCCTTCAGGTAGTCCGTGATAAACAGTTTTCCCAGCACGGAACCGGCGCCCTCGTCTCCGATGATGAAACCGCCGCAGTTCACCTTCCAGCCGATGTTCTGTCCGTCATACGAGCAGGTATTGGCCCCGGTGCCCAGAATGGCCGCCACGCCCTTTTCCCGGCCGCAGACAGCTCGGGCCGCCCCCAGCATGTCGGAAGCATACTCGATGGCGGCGCCGGGGAACCAGGAAGCCAGATCCACGGGAGAATCTCCCACCAGGCCGGCCGCATAGAAATGTACCTCCTGAATATCCGGGCCGATTTGCTCTGCCGCCGCGTCCAGGATTCCTTTCAAAGTATCGGCCGAAGTATGGGCCAGGTTGAAGCCGGCCGTACGCACATTCCGGGTCTGTTTCCCTTCCACTACGCACCAATCGGTCTTGGTGGCGCCGCAATCTACGATTAATTGTGCCATACCTATATCATTCTTAACTTCTCTCTGTCATTCTGAGC
>CAMOKK010000096.1 GCA_946617545.1 uncultured Bacteroidales bacterium
ATTTACCAAAAAGAAACATAAAGAATTTATTGAATTATTTCAAAACAGACTCTAAATGAAATACGCATTAGTAACGGGCGGAAGCCGGGGAATCGGCCGGGCGGTCTGTGTCCAGTTGCACAAGATGGGCTACCATGTGCTTGTCAATTATGTTTCCAATGACCAGGCCGCACAGGAGTGCCTGGCCCTGATTGAAGGGCAGGGAACGCTCCTGAAATTCGATGTGGCCGATGCTGCCGCCGCTCAGAAGTGCCTCCGGGACTGGCAGGAGGCCCATCCGGACGACTATATCGAGGTGTTGGTGAACAACGCCGGCGTCCGCAGGGACAATCTGCTGATTTGGATGGAAGAGGCCGACTGGAACACGGTCATCAATACCAACCTGAACAGCTGGTACCACGTGACCCGCCTGCTGCTACAGCCCATGCTGCTGCACAAGTACGGCCGCATTGTGAATGTGGCTTCCCTCAGCGGCGTCAAGGGATTGCCGGGACAGACCAACTATTCGGCCGCCAAGGGCGGAATGATTGCCGCCACCAAGGCCCTGGCCCAGGAAGTGGCCCGCAAGAAGGTGACGGTGAATGCCGTAGCCCCGGGCTTCATCAAAACGGATATGGTGGAAGGCCTGGACGAGGCTGCCCTCAAGAAAGACATCCCCGCCGCCCGCTTCGGCAATCCCGAAGAAGTGGCCGCCGTGGTGGGTTTCCTGGCATCCGAGGCGGCCTCCTATGTCACGGGAGAGGTGATAGCCGTCAATGGCGGGCTTTATACTTAAAGGCTGTAGCTCTTCAATCCTTCCGACAGGACTTTCAGGGCCTTGGCCAGTTCTTCTTTTTCAAGCACATACGCCATCCTGACCTGGTTCTTCCCCAGGCCGGGTGTCTCGTAGAAGCCGGCCGCAGGGGCCATCATGACGGTTTCCCCCTTGTAGCGGAAGTCCGTGAGCATCCAGCGGCAGAAAGCCTCTGCGTCATCTACCGGCAGGCTGGCTACCGTGTAGAAAGCCCCCTCCGGGACGGGAGAGAAGACGCCGGGAATCTCATTCAATCCCTTGATAAAGAAGTCCCGGCGGGCTTTGTATTCCTCGAAGCAGGCGCGGGAATACTCCTCTGTGCCCTCGATGGAGGCTTCGGCCACTAACTGGCCCAGCAGGGGCGGGCTCAGGCGGGCCTGGCAGAACTTCATCACCGTGTCGTGCACGTCCTTGTTGTGGGTGACCAGCATGCCCACGCGGATACCGCATTCGGAGTAACGCTTGCTCACGGAATCAATCATGACCACATGCTCCGGAATACCCAGCGAGAGGGCGCTCAGATAAGGTTTTCCGTTATAGACAAACTCCCGGTACACCTCGTCGGAGAAGAGGAAGAGATTGTGCCTTACCACAATTTCCTTGATTTGCTGAAGCTCCTGTGGCGTATAGACGTATCCCGTGGGGTTGGAGGGATTGCACAGCAGGATGGCCTTGGTGCGGGGGGTGATGGCCTTCTCGAATTCTTCCACCGGGGGCAGCTTGAAGCCGTCCTCGATGCGGGAGGTGACGGTTTTTACCGACAGGTGGGCCGTGCGGGCGAAGGAGATGTAATTGGCGTAGCCGGGCTCCACCATCACAATCTCGTCTTCCGGGTCCAGGCACGACAGCAGCCCCAGAAGGATGGCCTCCGAGCCGCCGGTGGTGATAATAATCTCATCGGCCCTTACGTCAATGTTGAATTTCCTGTAATAGCCCACCAGTTTCTCCCGCAGGCCGATATACCCCTCGGAAGGGCTGTATTCCAGGGTTTTGCGGTTCACCTGTTTGAGGGCATCCAGCGCCTTCTGCGGGGTGGGAAGGTCCGGCTGGCCGATATTCAGGTGGTACACTTTGACTCCCTCCTTCTTGGCGGCATCGGCCAGGGGAGCGAGTTTCCGGATAGGGGAGGAGGGCATCCGGGCTCCCAGGTTGGAGATTTTAGGCATATTTACAAGATTCCGAGCATGCGTGCACGTACCAGGAGGGCGGCACCGATAGGCGCAGCTTTCTGCTTGAGCTGCGTGAGTTTGATGGTGGTATCCTGGTTGGCGATGTTGAGTACATGGCGCTTGATGGCGGTGCGGATGGGGAGCATAAGATAATCCCCGGCCGCTACGGCCACCTTGCCGCCGATAACCACCAGCTGCGGGTTGAAGATATTGATGAGCCCGGCCAGGCCCTTGCCCAGGTTGGTCCCGATTTCTTCCACCGTTTCAATGGCCAGGGTGTCTTCGCTCTTGATAGCGGAGATGATGTCGTTGATGTTCACCTTCCCTTCGGCCTTGAATTTCCGGGTGAGGGAAGAGGCCTGCCCCTTTTCCAGATTCTCCTGAATGAGGCGCACCAGGGCCGATCCGGAAGAACCGGTCTCCAGGCAGCCTATCTTGCCGCAGCGGCAGATTTGGCCGTTGTCCAAAAGGGGGAAATGGCCGAACTCTCCGCTATAGCCGGAGGTTCCGTAGTAGAGCTTCCCGTCCAGGATCATACCCATGCCGAGGCCCCAGCTTACGTTCACGAAGAGCATGTTCTTTTCTTTGAGACCGCCTCCCAGGTACTCTCCGTAGGTCATGGCGCGGGAGTCGTTTTCCAAGACCACATGCACATTGAGGTCTTCTTCCAGGATTTGTGCGATGCTGCGGTGTTCGTCAAATGAGAAACTGTTGCTGTAGCCTGTGACGGGGTTCACACGGCCGGGAATGCTGATGCCCAGGCCCATGATTTTGTTCCAGTCCACACCCTGGCGGTCCAGGTATTCGCGGATGGTTCTTGACATCTCATGTACGGTGGCCTCGTTGGCTTCCATTACGAAGGAAATGTCGTCCTTGAAATGGATGAGGCCGCCCTTGAAGTCTGTGACGGCAATGCTGGCGTGCTTGTTGCGGATGGCCACGCCCACGAAATAGCCGGCTTCAGGATTGAGACCGTAGATGGAAGGCCGGCGTCCTCCGGAAGTTCCGGACTTGCCCAGGTCTACCATGAAGCCTTCGCTCATGAGTTCTCCGATCAATTTGGTGGCCGTGGGGACGGATGCCCCGATGGCTTCGGAAATGGATGCGATGCTGTGTTCCCCGTGCTCGATGCACAGATAAAGAATGGTTTTCTTCAGAAGGGAATTTTTGTTATCTTTTTTTTCTAAGAAGGTCTCTCTCATGACAAAAAAATTTAGGCCTGCGCAAAGATATGAAAAAAATATTGAAAAACAAGACTTTACAATAAATTTTTTTATTCAAAGGAGATTTCTGAAAAATGTGTATCTTTGTAAGTATGTTTGTGAAGCTTAAAAACCGGTGGAAGGAGTTCCGCCTGTCCCTCCGGATGAAGATGATACTCTCCATCCTGGCTATCACCGTGGTTCTCCTGATGTCCATCGTCATCTCCGTGCTGGAGTACAGGCGCATGTCCAATTATGTCTCGGACATGATAGCGGAGGACATCCATGACATCCATACCACCCAGCGCCTGGTCAATGCCGTGGACCAGTACAACCTGGAACTGCTGGCCGTAATCGGGGACGACAAGGTATCGGCCCTGCCGGACTTTGACCGGGATGCCTTCATGGCCTACTGCGACTCCCTCCGGCTCACAGTCACCGGCACTACCGCCCCGCTGGCCGATTCCGTCCTGTACGCCTATTCGGCCTATATGCTGGCCTCATTGGAACTTCCGGCTGTCCTGGAATCCGATTTTATCAATACGCGGGACTGGTACTTTACCCGCCTGCAGCCCCTTTTCGGCCGCATGAGAGGCTATCTGGACCGGCTGAGCGAGACCATCCACTCAGACCTGCGCCGGAATTCGGAAACCTTCGGAAGCGGCTACTACCGCAGCTTCATTCCCAGCGCCGTGGCCCTGGGCGTGGGTATCGTGCTCCTGTTCCTGCTGATGTTCTTCATCCTGGCCTATTATGTAGACCCGTTGTACAAGATGCTGGAATCCCTCAAGGACTACCTGGGTTATCGGCGCAGATATACTTATACCTTCGACGGGAATGACCAGCTTTCGGACCTCAACGACTCCATAACGGATCTCACGGAAGAGAACCGCGCCCTCAGAAAGAGAATCTCCGAGATCAAGGAAAAAGGTGAATCTTAAGGTCATATCCAGGAATGTGGGAGTGGCCCTCCTGGTGAGCGCCCTCTTCATGCTGTTGTCGGTGGTGGTTTCGCTCATCGACGGGGGAGACAGTGCCCTGGCACCGCTCCTGATCAGTTTCACCATTACCTTCAGCCTGGGTATCTTCCCCTTCATCTTTACCCGCAAGAACGCCCAGATTTCCCTTCGGGACGGCTTCATGATTATTTTCCTGTCCTGGCTCCTGTCCTTTATTTTCGGAGCCCTGCCGTATGCCCTCTGGGGCGGGCCGTTCACGGTAATCAACGCCTGGTTCGAGAGTGTCTCCGGTTTCACCACTACGGGTGCCACCATCCTGGAAGATGTGGAAGCCCTGCCCCGGAGTCTGATTTTCTGGCGTGCCTCCACGCATTTTATCGGTGGTTTGGGCGTTGTGGTGTTCCTGCTGCTGATTATTCCCAATACCTCGCCCATCCGCCTGAGGCTCACCAATATGGAGCTGTCACAGCTGTCCCGGGAAGATTATCGCAGCCGGGCCAACAAGTCCGTCTATATCTTCGCGTCCGTGTTCCTGGGGCTGGCCGTCGTGGCCTTCGTTAGCTATATGCTGGCCGGGATGGACTGGTTCGATGCCATCTGCCATGCCTTCAGCGTCTGCGCCACGGGCGGTTTCTCCACCCGGAACCTGAGTATCGCCGGCTTTGGCTCCGACACCATCTCCATTCTCACCATCGCGTTCATGTTCCTGGGCTCCATCCACTTCGGCATCATCTTCATGGTGCTGGTGGGCCGCTCGCTCAGGCCCCTGAACAACCCCATCCTGAAATTCTATTTCTTCTCCTTGGCCATCATTTCCGTGATTACGGCCCTTTCCCTGAAATTCCAGGGATCGGCCGATATTTCCTGGGGACGGGCCTTCCTGAACAGTACTTTCCAGGTGGTGAGCTATTCTTCCACATCGGGCCTGGCCATTGCAGACAATTCCTCCTGGCCGGCGCTGGCGGGCTTCATGCTCATCCTGGTGTCGCTGGTGTGCGGCTGTGCCGGTTCCACCAGCGGCGGTCTCAAGGCCGACCGTTTCGTGGTGCTGTTCAAAGCCATCCGCATGCAGATTCGAAAGACCCTCTATCCCTCCACCATTTTTGAGGTGCGCTTGGGCCGCAGAATCCTGCACGACGAAGAAATTTATCCGCACATCCTCTACATAGCCCTGTACTTTGTGCTGGTGGGCATATCGGCCGTCCTGTGCATGCTGGTGGGAGACCCGCACGACCATGCCCTCCTGGGCTCCCTGGCTTCCCTGAGCAACGTGGGGCCTTCCCTCGGGGATATCGGCTCCATGGGCAATTACAACATGGAACCGCCGATGCTCAAGTTCATCTTCTCCTTCGACATGTTCCTGGGCCGCGTGGAAATCTATCCTGTCCTGGCAGCACTGGGTCTTTTTAACCGGAAGTATTAG
>CAMOKK010000097.1 GCA_946617545.1 uncultured Bacteroidales bacterium
TCAAGATTTACAGCGGCGGTCTGGGCATCCTGGCCGGTGACTACCTCAAGGAAACGTCCGACATGAACGTGAACCTGGTGGCCGTGGGCCTGCTGTATCGTTACGGCTACTTTAACCAGGTGCTCAGCGCCCAGGGGTATCAGGTGGCCGGATACGACGCCCAGGACTTCACCAAGATTCCCGCCGTGCCGGTTCTGGACAAGGAAGGCAACTGGGTAACCACCTCCGTGGCATTCCCCGGCCGTAACATCACTGCCCGCCTGTGGAAGGTGGAGGTGGGCCGCACAGACCTGTACCTGATGGATGCCGACTACGAGGCCAACAGACCCGAGGACCGTGAGGTAACCTACCATCTGTATGGCGGCAACTGGGAAAACCGTCTCAAGCAGGAACTCCTGCTGGGTGTGGGCGGTATCAGGGCCCTTCGCAAACTGGGACTGAATCCCCAGGTGTACCACTGCAACGAGGGCCACGCGGCCTTTATCGGCATGGAGCGTCTGCGCGAGTATATCGAGAAGGACAACCTGGACTTCAACGAGGCCCTTGAGGTGGTACGCGCCAGCTCGCTGTTCACCACCCATACGCCGGTTCCGGCCGGCCACGACGCCTTTGACGAAGGCCTGCTGCGCCAGTATATCGGCCATTATCCGGATCGCCTGAAGGTGGATTGGGAAACCCTGATGTCCTTAGGCAAGGACAATCCGCTGGATGTGAACGAGAAGTTCTCCATGAGCAACCTGGCCGCCAATATCTCGCAGAATGTGAACGGCGTTTCCATGCTGCACGGCAAGGTGTCGCAGGAAATTTTTGCCCACATGTACCCGGGTTACCTGCCGGAAGAGCTCTTTGTGAGCTACGTGACCAACGGCGTACACTATCCTACCTGGTGCGCCCCCGAGTGGAAGCCGGTCCATGCCAAGGTGTTCGGCCCTCAGTTTGCCACGCACCACTATGACAAGTCTTGCTTCGAGGGTATCTACGGTGTATCCGACAAGGATGTATGGGGCATCAAGAAGCAGCTGAAGACCAAGCTCATGGACTTTATCCGCGAACGTCTTCAGGACAATGCCATCTCCAATCATTACAGCCCCTCCGAGCTGGTGACCATTATGGAAAACCTGCGGGACGACGTCCTTACCATCGGCTTTGCCCGTCGTTTCGCAACGTATAAACGTGCTACGCTGCTGTTCCGTGACCTGGACCGTCTGGACAAGATTGTGAACAACCCCGCCCAGCCTGTTCAGTTCCTCTTCGCCGGCAAGGCCCATCCTGCCGACAAGGCCGGTCAGGACCTTATCAAGCAGATAGTGGACATTTCCAAGGACCCGCGCTTTATCGGCAAGATTGTGTTCGTTCCCGGTTATGACATCACGCTGGCCAAGCGGATGGTGCAGGGCGTGGATGTGTGGATGAACAACCCCACCCGTCCTCAGGAGGCCTCCGGTACGTCCGGCGAAAAGGCGGCCATGAACGGCACCATGCACTTCTCCGTGCTGGACGGCTGGTGGGTGGAAGGCTACAAGGAAGGTGCCGGCTGGGCGCTTCCCATCGAGCAGGCCTACGAAGACAACAACTTCCAGAACGAGCTGGATGCCGCCACCATCTATCAGATTCTGGAGAATGACATTGCTCCTGCCTACTACAATGTGGACCGTACTACCGGACGCAGCTCCGAGTGGATTGGCTACATCAAGAATACCATTGCCCAGGTGGCTTGCAACTTTACCACCAACCGCATGCTCACGGATTATGTGAACCAGTACTACCAGCCGCAGTCCCTCGCCGCCGAGGCTTTCAAGGCCAATGATTTTGCCAAGGCCCGCGAACTGGCCGCCTGGAAGACGCATGTGCGCCGTGAGTGGGAGAACGTACAGCAGACCTGGCGCTCGGAACCCCAGACTTCCTACGACATTACCCAGAGCAAGCCTTACACCGCTTCCATGAAACTGCAGCTTGGCGGCCTGAAGCCCGCAGACGTAGCCGCCGAAGTGGTGTTTGCACAGATGGACAAGCACGGCAAGATGCACATTGTGGAGGTGCAGCCGTTCCAGTTTGTCTCCTGCAAGGATGGTGAAGCCACTTATGAGGTGACGATGTTGCCGGAGAAGACCGGTGCCTATCTGGTGGGTGCCCGTATCTTTGCCACCAACCCGCTGCTGCCGCATCGTCAGGCTTTTGAGTGCGTGAAGTGGCTGTAGTAACCACAGGCTTTTTTGACGGTGTCCATCTGGGGCACCGTCATGTTCTTTCCACAGTGGTCTCCGCTGCCCGGGAACGGGGAGAGGAGGCCGTTGTGGTTACGTTCTGGCCGCATCCGAGGACGGTATTGCAACAGGACGCGCGGGATTTGAGGCTCCTGACCACGTTGGCAGAAAAGAAGGCGCTCCTGAAGGCCGCCGGGATAGACCGCATAGAGGTGATTCCCTTCACCCGCGAGTTTGCCGCCATGAAGGCTCAGGAGTATTTGGAAATGCTCAAAGCGCGTTACGGTGCCTCGCTCGTAGTCATGGGCTACGACAACCATATCGGGGCCGATAAATTGACGGCAGGGGAGATATCTCTCACACCTGTTATGGTGGTGGCTCCCTGTCATTCTGAACGAAGTGAAGAATCTCCCATTTCCTCCACCAAGATTAGGAAAGCGCTGGAGGCGGGGGATGTGGAAAGGGCCAACGGGATGCTGGGGTATGACTATGAACTGTATGGCGTGGTGGTGGCGGGGAACCGCCTGGGCCGTACCATGGGATTCCCTACGGCCAACATGCAGCTCTATGAGCCGCTTAAGCTGGTACCGGCAAATGGGGTGTATGCCGTTGAGGTGGAGGTGGACGGCCGGAACTTCCGGGGCATGTGCAATATCGGCGTCCGGCCCACCGTGGGCGGGGCGGCCCAGACCATCGAGACGCACATCCTGGACTTTGATGAGGATATTTACGGCCTTCCCATCGGCCTTCGTTTTTTCCGGCGCATCCGCGACGAGCGTAAATTCCCTTCGCTGGACGCCCTCAAGGAACAACTGGCCCGGGATGCTTTGATTTGTAAAAAGTAATTGCTATCTTTGCATTGACATAAGGCTCGACGACTGGTGACGGTCGTCGGCTCGTTTTTTTGACAAAGTAAAGAGATACATACTATGGCAATAGAAATGATGACTCAGGCCGGTCTTGACAAGCTCAAGCAGGAACTGGCCGATGCACTGGCCCAGCGGCCGGTAATCTCTGCAGCCATTGCAGAGGCCCGCGAAAAGGGAGATCTCTCCGAGAACGCGGAATATGATGCGGCCCGGGATGCCCAGGGCCTGCTGGAAGTGAAGATTGCCCGCCTGAAGGAAAAGGTGGCCAATGCCCGTGTGATTGACGAGAGCAAGCTCTCCACGGACAGCGTCCAACTGCTTTCCAAGGTGAAGGTGAAGAACCTCACGAACAAGATGGAGATGAATTTCCAGATTGTGCCGGAAACCGAGGCCGATTTTTCCAAGGGCCTGCTGGCCGCAACTACCCCTATCGGCAAGGCTCTGATTGGCCATTCCAAGGGAGAAGTGGTGGAGGCCAAGGTCCCCAGCGGTATCATGAAGTTTGAAATTCTGGACATTTCCCTGTAGTTATGGCTACCATTTTCACCAAGATTGCCAAGGGCGAGATTCCCTCCTACAAGTGCGCGGAAAACGAGGATTTCTACGCCTTCCTGGACATCTCCCCCTTAGCCAAGGGACATACCTTGGTTATTCCCAAGCACGTGGAGGACGACTATATCTTCCACCTGGACGCCGCTACGTATGAGGGCCTGTGGAACTTTGCCCGTAAGGTGGCCGTGGCCCTCAAGGCCGCCGTGCCCTGCCAGCGGGTGGGCGTGGCTGTGCTGGGCATGGAAGTGCCCCACACGCACATCCACCTGGTGCCTCTTCAGACGGAAGGGGACATGGACTTCCGCAAGGCAAAGCTCCAACTGTCCCAGGAGGAAATGAAGGAAATTGCCAACAAAATTTATAGCGAGTATGAAAAGCTTTAAGCTGGCCGCCGCCGCTGCCCTGGTTCTCCTGACAGCTGCCTGCGGAAAAAATACCAAGATTGAAGGAACCCTGCACGAGGCTCCCGGCAGGCAAGTTACCGTGAAGCTTCTGGACGTGAACCGTTTCCAGGTGCTGGACAGCGTGAAGACGGACGCCAAGGGCCATTTTTCCTATTCCCTGGACTTGAAGAAGGCCCAGCCGGAGTTCGTGTATCTGTTCTACGGAAACCGTCAGATTGCCTCCCTCCTGCTGCAGAAGGGAGACAAGGTGAAGGTGGAGACGGACACCCTGGGTGTCTATACGGTAGAGGGCTCCGAAGAATCCCTGAAACTGCAGAAAGTGGAACAGGAATACAATTCTTTCATACGGGATGTGAACCGCATCCTGGAGAAAGAGTATAGCCCGGATGCCGCCCTGAGCCGCCGCTATGTGAGCTACTACCGGGACCGCGTGGCCTATGTGATGGGCAACAGCAAGTCCCTTACCGTGGTTCCCGTCCTCTTCCAGCAGGTGAATCCCACCTTCCAGGTGTTCTCCCAGCCCACGGACGGCATCATGTTCAGCGCAGTCTGCGATTCCCTCAAGACCGTGTATCCGGAGTCCCGCTACGTGAAGGCCCTGGAGAAGGAGGCCCAGCGCCGCATCTCCCTCTTAGAGGTAAACAGCCGCATCCAGACGGCCGAGCAGGTGGGTTATATCGACATCAACCTTCCCGGCCTGGACGGCAAGAACACGGCCCTTTCCGAGAACCTGGGCAAAGTGACCATGGTGTATTTCTGGCAGGCTACGGCCCAGCAGAAAATGTTCAACCTGGATGCCCTGGTGCCCATTTACGAGCAGTTCCATGACAGGGGCTTTGAGATTTACGCCGTCTCCATGGATGCCGACAAGGCCGCCTGGGCCGCCGCCATCCGCAACCAGAAGCTCCCTTGGGTGAACGTCTGCGACACCCGCGGGGCCCAGTCTCCGTATGTGGTTTCTTACGGAATCGGCTCCCTGCCCATGGTGTGGTTCATCGTGGACGGCCTGGTTGACAGCGACGCCAAGGTAAGGAATGCGGCCGATATCAAGGATTACCTCCACCGGAAACTCTGATGGCCAGCATCTTACTGATAGAAACTTCCACTTCGGTCCTGTCCGTGGCTTTGGCCCGGGACGGGGCCGTTGTGCATGAACGCATCTGCCGGGAACCGCGCATGCAGGCCTCCCTCACGGCCCCGCTGGTGAAGGAAGTGCTGGACGAAGCAGGCCTCAGGATGGCCGATTGCGACGCCGTCTGCGTAAGTTCCGGCCCCGGGTCCTATACCGGCCTCCGGGTGGGCGTTTCCACGGCCAAGGGCCTGTGCTTCGGTGCTTCCAAGCCCCTTATCGCCATAGGAACGCTGGATATTCTGGCGGCAGGGGTGAGATGTAATGATGGAGCGAAGCGACCCAGGGGGTCTGGGGGGGTAGCCCCCCAGTCTGTCGAAGACAGTATCAATCATGGGGACAATTTCATTGTTCCCATGATCGACGCCCGCCGCATGG
>CAMOKK010000098.1 GCA_946617545.1 uncultured Bacteroidales bacterium
TGTGGGAAGCCATGTGCGCCGACCCTTCCGTCCAGCTCAAGTATGCCGACAAGTATGCCGGCAGCGCCAACGGCTGGAAGAAGTGGCAGGGCGAAGAGCTGGCCTTCGAGAACCTGAACATTATCGGCCGGGAAGAGCAGAAAGAGGCCGCCCTGAAGGCCTGGATTGAGGCTTCGCCTGAGCGCAAGGCCCTCTACGGAGACCCTGTGGCCGACATTGCCCGCCATGTAGAGAACACCTCCGAGGCCAACCGGGCCGTCACCCTTCTCACCGAAGCTCCCTACCGCATCGAGCTGGTGGGCCTGGCTTCCGGCGTACTTTCTCTTTTCCAGAACGGTGTTCCGGAGGGCGTGGATACCCTGGCCGCCGTCAAGCAGGCCGTAGAAGCCATGAAGGGAGAATACCGCGACTATGTAGTGGACCTGGACAAGAAAGAAGCCGTGGCCCTGCTGGAATTCTATCGGCAGAATGCCAAGCCGGAGAACTATCTGGAAGGCTTGGGTTCCGACTTTGCCACCCTTGACATTCCGGAATATGTTCAGAAGCTGTTTGAAGGCAGCGTCTTCACTTCTTATGAGAAGCTGCAGGCCGGCGCCACCAGCTTAGACGCCCTCATGAAAGATCCGGCCATGGGCCTGTTCACCAGCATCATTACGGTGCTCATGAAACACTACGGTGTGGTTTACGGACGCGCGCCCCAGGCTTATGAACAGGGCCGCAAGCACTTTGCCGCCGCCCTCATGGAGTGGCAGAAAGGCCAGGCCATGTACCCGGACGCCAACTCCACCATGCGCCTCACCTACGGCAAGGTGCTGCCCTACAGCCCCAAGGACGGCCTCAAGTACCTGCACTTCACCACCGCCAAGGGCCTCCTGGAGAAGGAAGATCCTAATAATCCGGAATTTATCCTGCCGGAAGGCATCAAGAACCTGCTCCTGGCCGGCGACTACGGCCGCTGGGCCGACAAGGACGGCACCCTGCACACCTGCTTCCTCACCAACAACGACATCACCGGCGGCAACTCCGGCTCGCCCGTGCTGGATGCCAAGGGCAACCTGATCGGCCTGGCCTTTGACGGCAACTGGGAAAGCATGAGCTCCGACGTGATGTTTGAGCCGGACCTGCAGCGCTGCATCTGCGTGGATATCCGCTACGTGCTGTGGATGGTGGAGAAAGTGGGCGGCGCCACCAACATTATCAACGAAATCACCTACGCCAAGTAGGCTTTACCCTTGACAGCCAATCGGCTGATAGTCAATAGCTTATAGTACATTCCTCGTTCGTTTTTTGAACGAGGAATGTATTGTTTTATGCTGAGTTACAATGACTTAGTTGTCAAGCCTGAAGGCCGATTAAAGGGCGGAAAGGAGTTTTCGGGCCAGTTCCTGGAAGGCCTGGCTGTCCGGACGGTCCAGCAGGGCTGCGGGGGTGCCGTCATCGGCCCCTTCGCGGATGTCCTGCACCAGGGGAATCTGCCCCAGGAAGGGGATGTCCAGGTTGGCGGCCATCTGCGCCCCGCCGTCCTTGCCGAACAGGTAGTACTTTTCTTCCGGATGGGCCGCCGGGGTGAACCAGGACATGTTTTCCACCAGGCCGTAGATGGGTTTGTCCACCTGCGGGTTGCGGAACATGTTCACGCCGCGGAGCACATCCGAGAGGGCTACCGCCTGCGGAGTGGTCACAATGACGGCGCCGCTCATGGGCACGTCGCCAATCAGGGAGATGTGGATGTCGCCGGTTCCCGGAGGCATGTCAATCAGGAGGAAGTCCAGCGGGCCCCAAAGCGTCTGGAGAATGATTTGCTTGAGGGCGGTGGAGGCCATCGGCCCGCGCCAGATCAGGGCCTGTCCGGCCTGGGAAACGTGTCCCACGGAGAGCCATTTAACGCCGTATTTCTCTACGGGGACAAAGAGGTTGTCGTTCTCGTTTTCTCCGTACATCTCAATGGTTACCCCCTCGGTTCCGGTCATGGTGGGGATGGAAGGGCCGTAAACGTCGGCATCGGCCACGCCCACTCTATAGCCTAAGCGGGCCAGGGCAACGGCCAGGTTCACGGTGACGGTGCTTTTGCCCACGCCACCCTTTCCGGAAGCTATGCCGATGATATGGCTTACTTCCCTGAGCTGCTCCAAGTTGAATTCGATTCCCTTGTGCGCCGGCTTGGCCGCCTCTTTTACCACGGTATCTACCTCGATGCTTGTACCGCCGGGCAAATGCCTGTACAGGCAGGCCTCCACGGCCCCTACCAAATAGTTTTTCAGCGGGTCTGGCCGTTTGGGAAAGGCCAGGGTTACATGCACCTTGCCTTCCTCTATATCAATCTTTTCCACCATGCCAAGGGCCACGACGCTCTGGTCTTCCTTGGCGGGATGCTGCACTTCCTGCAGCCATTGCAGTATTTCGGTCTTGTTCATTCCTGAGATTTTGCCCTGCAAAAATACGAAATCCCCTTTTCATAACCAATAGAGCCCCGGGGTGTGGTACGTAAGTCCAAGGCCTTGACAACTAAGCAATTGACCCACAGCGTGTTATAGTACATTTCTCGTTCGATTTTTGAACGAGAAATATACTATAAGTTTATGATTATCAGGCGTTTAGTTGTCAAGCCTGGAACGGCGTGCGGGAAGGAATGACAGGCCGAGGGCCAGCGCCAGCAAGAGCAGAAGGCCGATGGAGGCGATGCGGGACACCGCGGCGCCCTGGCGGTAGCTGTCCGGGAGGAAGGTCATCACCACCTCGTGCTCACCGGCCGGAAGGAGGGCGGCGCGGAGGGTCCAGTCGGCCCGGAGGAGGTCCAAGGGCTGCCCGTCCACGGTGGCATGCCAGCCGTTGGGGTAATACACCTCGGAGAAGACGGCCAGGCGCTCCCGGGAGGCCGAGTAGCGGTAGTGCAGCTCGTTGGGGGCGTAGGAGGTCATGGAGATGTAGTCTCCTGATTCCGGGAGATTCTTCGCTTCGCTCAGAATGACAGAAGAGTCGTTCAGGGTGACAGGGGTGGTGACCACGGCCTGGCGCCTGAGGTCAATGGAGCCCAGGAGGGCAATTTCTTCGTCGGGAGTGGCGGCCTGCACCACGGAGTCCACAAACCAGGCGGGACCGAAGGCGGCGGGGTTCTGAAGCGGCGGATAATCGCCGTCCAGCACCACGTAGCGGGTGTTCAGGGCGTTCAGCACCGGCGTGTTCGCAGCCATCCAATCGGCCACGTCTTCCAGTTCGGCCGCCTCTCCCAGCTGCTTGTAAAGACCGTTGATTTCGGCCGACAGGTAGTGCTCAATGAGGTCCTGATACCGCTGGAGCTTGGCCGGGGAGTAGCCGCCCACGTTCTTGTGGTGGTAGGAGGGAACGGAGGAATTGAACACATTCACCGTGAGGTCCAGAACGCGGTACTGCGGGTCTGTATCGGCCTTTATCAGCTCATCCACCGGGCGTGCGACGAAGGTTTTGTCAAAGTCCCGCGGGGTGGTGAAGTGGCGGGCATTGAGGTAGCGCTTGCCGGCAGCAAACATATCGGCCAGGACAAGCAGGCCGATAAGCACAACCGCCACGGAGCGGCGCCCGAAGCCGGCGAAAGCCTTGGCGTGCTCCGTCTGCCCCTTGGGCAGGAAGGCCCATAAAAGAAGGCCCGCGGAGGCGGAAATCAGGGCCAGGGAGCGGAGGGCATCGGCCTTGAAGAGGGCGATGCGGTCCTTCACCAGCGCTTCCACCAGCACATCCTGCATTTGGGCGTCGGAGGCCGCCTCAAAGTTCCCGAACAGGCCGGGAGCCAGCCAGGAGAGCAGGCAGAAGCCGCCGGTGAGCCCGAAGGCCCAGGCCAGGCCCTTCTTGAAGGCCTTCGGCTCGTATTTTTCCCGGAGGATACCGTCCAGCGTAAGGAAGCCCAGCACCGGCAGCGTCACTTGCAGCACCACCAGCGCCATGGACACCGTACGGAACTTGTTATACAGGGGCAAATATTTGAAACAGAAGGCCGTAAAGGGCATAAAGTGACTGCCCACCGCCATGAGGACGGCCAGGACGGTGGCCGCCATAAGCCACCATTTGTTCCGGCCTTTGTACAGGAACAGGCCCAGCACAAAGAGGAAAACGGTAATGGCACCCATATACATGGGCCCGGCGGTGAAAGGCTGAGGGCCCCAGTACATCGGCAGGCTCTTGGCGGTCTCCTTGAGGTTCTTCTGCCCCGCCCGTTTAAGCAGCTGGATGGTGGCCGATTTGTCCGGATTCACCGCTCCGGCCGATGACCCTCCGTTGAAATTGGGAATCATCAGGTTGGGCAGTTCCTGCCAGCCATAGCTCCAGGAGGTGGCATAGTCCAGGTCCAGGCCCTTGGCATTGGCGCCTTCCTTGGAAAGCTCGGAGCCGCCGCGCATGGTGTTGGGGGTATATTTGGCCAGCGGAAGCAGTTTGTTAACATTGGTGGCAATACCCGCGCCGCCCAGCACCAGCAGCAGGGCCGATGCCAGCAGGAAGGGCTTCCAGGCCTTGGTCTTGATAGTATGGACCAACTCTACCAGAGCATAGATGAACACCACAAGGGCCAGGTAGTAAGAGATTTGCTGGTGGTTGGCCTTAATCTGGAAACTGAGGGTGAGGCCGAAGAGGGCTGCGCCCAGAAGCGTTTTCCATACAGATTCTTTGCTTCGCTCAGAATGACAAGAGCGGTAAGTGTAAACCAGCGCCGCCAGCACCCAGGGCATGAGGGCGATGGCCTGCATCTTGGTGTTGTGGCCCACCTGGATAATCTGGAAGTTGTAGCTGCAGAAGGCCACGGCGATGGCGCCTCCCACGGCCACGGGCCAGCTGACGCCCAGGGCAAGAAACAGCAGGAAGGCGCCCAGCAGGCTTACGAATATCCACGGGGCCGGACGCTTACCTGCAAACAGCAGCTTGTAGAGCGGCTCCGTGTAGTCTCCGCCGTTCTGGGTGGAGATGGCCGTGGTGGGCATGCCGCCGAACATGGAGTCTGTCCAGTAGGTGGGATTGTCCGGGTGGGCCTTGTTCCACTCGCTCATCTCATGCGACATGCCCACATAGCCGGAAATGTCGCTCTGGTTCACTATCTTGCCGTCCAGAACCTGCGGAACAAAGCCGTAACTCAGGGCCAGAAACAGGGCCACGATGCCCAGGGCAAGGGCTATTTTCTTCCAAATCTCAGTCATACTACTCTATTTATTGTCTATCTCCGGTGCAGGTCCGAGCCATTTCCGTTGCAGGTTAGGTATGTTTTTGTCACCGGTCCGGACATTTTCCGTTGCAGTCCGGGGTGTTTTCCGTTGCTGGTCCAAGCCATTTCCGTTGCAGGTCCCCGTTTTTTCTCTGACCTG